>NZ_JAQFWV010000025.1:0-41652 GCF_056175805.1 Halohasta sp. A2
CGCAACGAGGACACCGACGACTACCATCTCTACGTGACGAATTTACCGGGAGAGTTCACGCCAGAGCAAGTAGCAGCGCTGTACACCCTGCGGTGGAACATAGAGCTTCTGTTCCGTGAGTTGAAGTCGCGGTACGGACTGGAGAAGTTCGAAACAGGCGATGAAGCGATTGCAGAGTTGCTCGTAACGGCGGCTCTGCTGACACTGACGGTCAGCAGAGCCTTGTTGGCAGTGTTTCAGGAGATTGATCCGGACGTCGAGTACCCGGAAGAGCGTTGGGCGACGACCTTTCGGTCGGTCGCCCAGCCAGTCCTTTTGGATCTCGCACTTGCTCTTGGCCATCCTCCACCAAATCTCCCAGAACAGATGCGTCGTGAGGCACGCCAACCAGAGAGATCACGCCTTACCTTGAACAAACGAGTGGCTCAAGCCTTCAACTCGGGGATATGGCCTTAACCGAACACGGATGGTTCAGAAGCCTCCATTCGGACGTCGACCCGGTGGTCGACGTACCCGAAGAGGTCGACCCATCCCACGCCGTCTACCAACAGGACGTTTATCTCGGTCTCGACGACGAAGACGCGGCGGCGTACGCGGTCGCACTCAGCGAGGTCGACCACATGGCTGACGGCGATTTCGACGCGACGGAACTCCCCACACACGAAGAGGGGCTGTTCATCGAGTCGATCTCCGGGATCCACGTCCGCTGGGACGACGCGAACGGGCAGTACCACACCCAGTGGGGTGACCAGCCAGCGGTCGACGATGAGCGGGATCCCGACGGTCGACTCGAACTACTGTCGTTCGACCCCGAGTCGATAACCGACCTCAAACGACAGGCCATCCGCAACCTGTTGTGTCATGTCCGCGACTGCTATCTCGCTATGGGGATCGCCCCGCCTGAACGGTTTCGGCTCCTCGGCCATGGCCGCCACGACGCGTCGACATGGTACGTCCACAACGACTACTACGAGGACTACTACGACCCTGACGCCGACGTCGACACGTGGTTCGAAGACCACACGCCCGAAAACGCGTATTCGATCGGCGGGGAACCAACGACAGTGCAAACCGACCAGTAGCCGATCGGCGGTTCCGTACAGTCGACCCACGACCCCCCTCTCAGCGGATGTGACAAAAGCTATCCTGTCGGCGGCGAGCACGTAGAGTATGACAGGATTTTCCGCTCGCGTCGAGCGCATCTCGATCAGTGGCATCCGCGAAGTGTTCGAGGCAGCCGGCGACGACGCCATCAACCTCGGACTGGGCCAGCCGGACTTTCCCACGCCTGCCCACGCCCGACAGGCAGCTGTCGACGCCATCGAATCCGGTGATGCGGACGGCTACACCCCCAACAAGGGGATCGAACCGCTCCGCGAAGCGATCGCCGCCAAACACGAACGCGATCAGGGAGTCGACGTCGATCCCGACGACGTGATCGCCACCTCCGGGGCGAGCGAAGCGCTCCACATCGCACTGGAGGCGCACGTCGACCCCGGTCAGGAAGTCATCATCCCCGATCCGGGCTTCGTCTCCTACGACGCGCTGACCAAACTCGCCGACGGTGAACCCGTCCCCGTTGGACTCCGTGACGATCTGACGCTCGATCCTGCTGCTGTCGAAGCGGCGATCACCGACGACACCGCCGCGTTCATTGTCAACTCGCCCGCGAACCCGACTGGTGCGGTCGCCAGCGAAGAGGATATAAAGGAGTTCGCCCGCATCGCCGATGAACACGACCTGCTGTGTGTTTCGGACGAGGTTTACGAGTACACCGTTTTCGAGGGCACCCACCACTCGCCGATCGACTACGCCGAAAGCGACAACGTGGTCGTCATCAACTCCTGTTCCAAACTGTACTCGATGACTGGCTGGCGACTTGGCTGGGTGATCGGTGCTAGCGAACGAGTCGACCGAATGGTTCGAGTCCACCAGTACGCCCAGGCCTGCGCCAGCGCGCCCGCCCAGTACGCCGCCGAGGCCGCGCTGACCGGCCCACAGGAAATTGTCGACGAGATGACCGACTCGTTTAAACAACGGCGTGACATCCTGCTCGACGGACTGGCCGACCACGGCATTGAGTGTGCGACACCGCATGGGGCCTTTTACGCGATGCCGGAGGTGCCCGAGGGCTTCGTCGACGAGTGCATTTCGCGCGGTGTGATCGTCGTCCCCGGCGCAGCCTTTGGTGAGGGTGGCAAAGGGATGGCACGGATTTCGTATGCGACCGACGCCGAAACGCTGCGTGAGGCCATCGAGATCATGGGCGAGGCAGCCAAAGCGGTTCGCTGAGTTCTGGACTCGACTGGCCTGCTGGCCAAAGAGTCGACGAATCGGGACGGTGCTAACAGGCTTTGCTGTGGCGGTTCATCATTGTTCTATGGATGATCGACTGCTTGTGCTCAACCGGGACGACGACTGCGTCTCTGTCGTCGACCCCGCGACCGGTGAGACGGTCGACGAAATCGAGACCAACTTCGGGCCACAGACGATCGAAACCTCGCCCGACAGAACCAAAAGCTACGTCACCTGCTCGCAGGGCAACACGCTGAACGTTATCGACAACAAGACGTTCACGGTTTCGGCCCGAATCGAACACGAGCTGTTCGACGATCCACGCGGCCTAGTCGTCCGCGAGCAGGCCAACGAACTCTGGTTGGTCTCGCGAAACAACAGTCAGGTGTACGTGTTCGATATCGAAACCGACGAGCTACTGGACGTGATTCCAACCCACCAATCACAGTCGAACTCGCTGTCGCTCAACAGCGACGAGTCGAAGGCGTACGTCACCAACAGCAGCGGCAACACGCTCACGGTCATCGACTGTGAGCAACGACGCATCAAGGTCGACGTGCCGGTCGGCAACGGCCCCGAAGGTGTCGGTGTTAACCCCCTGACCGACAATGTGTACGTCACGATCCAGCATGAAAGCCGGCTAACCGTCCACGATCCGGACTACCACGACACGCTGTATAAGACCGGCCTCGGCGAGTCACCGATGGGAATCGTCTTCGCACCGGATGCCTCTGTCGCGCTCGTCCCCAATCGGATGTCGAACGACATCTCGGTGATCGAAACGCGCTTTCACCGCTGTGGAGCGGGCAGACCCTGGGAGGTCGAACGCATCCCGGTTGGCATCTGGCCGGGCGAAATCGTCTTCAACAGCGACGGCTCGGTTGCCTACGTCTCGAACAACAAAACGAACGATGTCTCAGTAATCGACATGCAAACCCGTGTGGAAACCTCGCGGATCGACGTCAAAACGTTCCCCAACGGCATCACCTATTTAAATCGGGACGGGACGTAACGAACCGAAATCAGAGAGACCGATCCGCGGTCGGTTATCCGGTGTTTTTCATGCCTGCTGCAATGCCATTGACCGTTAGTCGGAGGGTCCGTTCTTCGGCTTCTGTCAGATGCGTCTGGCTCAGCAGGTGCGTCTGCAGGAGGTTGAGTGGGTCGACGTACGGGTTCCGTCGCTCCAAACTCTCGTCGAGCCAGTCGCGTCGAAGCAGATCGTTGCGACCAGTTATCTCGGCGACGTAGTCGACGGCCGACTCGTACTCGGTTTCGAGCCGCGGCTGGAACTCCTCGCGGAGTTCGGCGTCGGCCAGCGCTGCGTACTCGTCGGCGATTTCGAGATCGGTTCGTGTCAGCGAGAGCGCCGCCCGGTCGAAGGTGGTCCGGAAGAAGGCCCACCCGTCGTACATCTCGGTGAGCGTCTCCAGGTCGCCCTCGGCGTCCAGATAGGCGTCGACGCCCGCGGCCAGCGAGAACCATCCTGGTAGGATACACCGCGACTGGGTCCACGAGAACACCCATGGGATCGCCCGCAGGTCCTCGACCGATCGCTCTTCGGATCGGGAGGCTGGCCGAGAGCCGAGGTTGAGGTCTTCGATGACCGTAATGGGCGTCGCCTGCTCGAAGTAGGAGACGAACCCGTTAGTCTCGAGTAGATCGCGGTAAGCCGACCGCGCCGCAGCCGCCATCGTATCCATCGCCTCGGCCCACTCGTCGGGCACCTCCTCGACTGGTTCTTGAAGTGCGTTGTGGCGCGCGCGGATCTGGGCGTCAAGCATCTGTTCGAGGTTCCGCTCGGCGATCCGTTCGTTGCCGTACTTCTCGGCGATCGCTTCGCCCTGTTCGGTGAACTTGACCTGTCCGGTCACTGTTTCGTTCGGTAGCGCCAACAGCGCTTTGTTCATCGGGCCGCCGCCGCGGGAGATCGAACCGCCACGACCGTGGAACAGCCGCATCGTCACGTCGTAGTCGTTGGTGATCTCGGCGAGGCGTTTCTGGTTCTTATAAAGGTCCCAGTTCGCCGCGAGGAAGCCGTTTTCTTTGTTAGAGTCAGAGTAGCCCAGCATGATTTCCTGGGTGTTTCCTCTGGCTTCGAGGGCCTGTTTGTACGCCTCGTTTTCGAACAGCGTGCCCATGATGCGGTCGGCCCCGTTGAGCGCCGCCTCGGTTTCGAGCAGCGGCACCACGTCGAGTCCAGCGTGGTCGGGCAGCGAGACCGCACCCACTTGATCGGCCAAAAAGAGGACTTCGAGGACGTGGCTCGGCTCTTCGGTCATCGAGATACAGTAGGTGTCGATCGCCTCGACGCCGAACTCATCCTGCCAGTCGCCGAGTGCGGCAAATCGAGTGAGAACCTTTTCGGCGACCTCCGAGACGTCACCGGGATTCTCCGGATCGATGATCGGCTCGTCTTGCAGGATGGCGTCGGTCAACAGGTCGACACGCTCGCTTTCATCGAGTTCGCGGTATGCGATTCCTTCCTCGGCGAGTGCCTCGTCGATGGCTTTGGTGTGCTGGATGCGGTGATCACGGAGATCGAGGCTTGCCAGCTGGAAGCCGAACGTACTCACCTGACGGAGCAGGGGTTCGACGAACGCCTCGGCGATGTCGCTTCCCCCGTAGGCACGCAGGCTGGTGTCAATGGTTTCAAGATCTTCGAGGAGCTGGTCATCGTCTTCGTAGCCGCCGGGCCGAACGTCGCCGATGCGGTTGAGTCGTTCGCGCATCAGCCGGAGCTTTTGACGGTACGGCTCGTCGGGGTAGCGCTCTTCGGCCTCTCCAGTGATCATCGGGAACGCATCGAAATCGGCATCGAGCGAGGCCTGAAACGCTCCGGTCGTCGGATACCGGTCGCCGTCCTGGCTGAGCACCGCCGAGAGGCGTTTGAGCTTGGTTCGGTAGCGTTCGAGGACGATCTCGCGCTGGCGTTCGAGCGTGTCCTGGGTGACGTCGACGGTGACATACGGGTTGCCGTCGCGGTCGCTGCCGGCCCACGAGCGGAACTCGAACAGTTTCGGCAGGTCGATGTCGGGGTACTCGTCGGTGACGATATCCTCGAACTCGGCGTACACTTCGCCGGTGACATCGAACAGCGTGTTTTCGAGGTACCACTGGATGTTGCGGGCCTCGTCCTGTGGTTCGGGTGGTCGCTGTCTGACCTGGCGAGTCTGCCAGAGGCTCGTTACCTCGGCGTCGATGTCCCGCCAGACGCGTTCGGCCTCGCGGTCGGTCAGCGACTGGGCATCGAGCGTTTCGAGGTGGCCGGCGATCGACCGGAGTTTGGCTTTGACGGTGCCCCGACGAGCTTCGGTCGGGTGGGCCGTAAACGTTGGCTCGATAAGCACGTCGTCGAGCACCGACCGGATGGTCTCGGTGTCGGCTCCGGCCTCCGAAAGCGACTCGATGGTCTCGTCGAGACTGTCGTCGAGTGTCCCTTCTTGCGAGCCCTTTCGCACGGCGCGGACGCGCTCGCGCTCTTCGGCGAGGTTGATCAACTCGAAGTAAGTCGTGAACGCACGGGCGACGTCACCTTCCTCGTCGGGCGAGAGCTGTTCGAACGTCGACCGAAGCTCCTCGCGGGAGTCGATATCACCCTCGCGGTAGGCGATCGCGGCCTGTCGAAGTGATTCGACCGTCTCGAACGAGTCAGTTGAGGTCTGTTCTTTGAGTACGTCCCCGAGCAACGCGCCGAGTTCGCGGACGTCCTGGCGAACACCCCGATTGTGCAATTTCATACCATATGGTAGATGCACCCACTGGTAAAAGTCTCACCAAGTATAGAGCCGACAAAAACAAACTTTCATGATAGTTTTCCGGAATTATATCAGCACCCGATCGATCTATCGACTTCCGATTATCTCGTCGACACCTAGTCCGCTCACCGACTGACTCGCATGCATAACAGTACGCAACTCGCATACATAGCAGTACGCAAACTGGATCGTTCGAAAAGCGTCGACCACGGGTGTATCCGAACCACCGCGGTGGTGTGGTGCTCAGTCGCTGATGAACTCGTTGTCGCGCCAGTTGACGCCCGTCTTCCCGGAGCTGTTTTTCCGTGGGTTCTCGACGACCTCGACGGTCGCCGAGCGTGTTTCGCCCTCGACGATTCGCGTCGCCTCGAGCTGGCCGTCTTCCTCGGTGATCGCCGTCAGCGTCCCTTTTTCAGACAGAAGGGCGATCTCTTTGAGCACCTGGAACATCGGATACTGGACGGCGGTGTTCTGGAGCACCGTCTCGCGGTCACCTTTGAAGCACGCGAACTCGACGAGTTCCGAAGGGATCTCCTCTTCTTCTTCGTCGCCCCAGCGTGGACCACCGGCTCGTGGTGGCTCTTCCTCGTACACCCGCGTTTCCGAAACGCTGGCTTTGAGTTGGGCGGTCGGTGTGTACTTGCTGAGGCTCTCATCGGCCGCGACGGCCTTGATGATGAGCGTATTGTTGCGTCGAGTGATGTCGATGTCCTCGATCTCGTCGGGCAGATCGGGGTTCGAATCGAAATACGATTCGACGTCTTCGAGTGGCAGTTCAAGCGTCGAGTGGAGACGGAATACGCGACCTGTCATAGTGGAGTTGAATTCACGAGTAGTTCCCCGCGGCTGGGCCGATACCTACCGTTACTACGGGACGGTGATTATAAATATCCTGTGAGAGTACTGTACAAGTTGTTCTGTAACAGAGTCTCACACACTCCTGAAAGTCGACGAGAGCCCTCGCTAGCGACTGGCTGGAGTCAGGCCGTCAGTTCGGCCTCGAGCTCGCCGCGTTCCTCTAATTCTTCGAGGATGTCGCTACCACCGATGAACTCGCCGCCGACAAAGGTTTGCGGAATCGTCTCCCAGCCGCTTCGGTCCGAGAGTGCCGCACGGTACTCGGCGAGCGCGGGCAGGACGTCGACGGTTTCGAACTCCTCGACGTGCTTGCTGATGAGTTCGAGCGCTTTCGACGAGTAGCCGCACTGTGGCATCAACTGGTTGCCCTTCATGAACAACACCACGTCGTTGGATTCGAGCGCCTCGTCGACCTGCGCGGCCACCTCGTCGGCGTCTAGATCGCTGTCGGGTTGGAATGACATACTCACAGATTGGCTGCGTGACGGGAAAGGTATTGCGTCCCGCCAGCGAGCATCGATTGCCTGGCTACTCCTCGCGGCCGACACTGACGACGTTGATCAGCGAGTAGACGGGCACGCCATCGATTTCGTCTAGCCCTTGTTTGTCGACCAAGACGACACAGCCCACCGGTTCGCCGCCGCGGGCGCGGATCGCCTCGATGGTCTCCCGAAGCGTCGTCCCCGAAGTAATGGTGTCGTCGACGACGTAACACTCTTGATCGGAGATGGGCGAGAAGTTCCGCGAGAAACCGCCGCCGAGTTCGTCGATATCGCCTTCGTCCCACTGGTGTTTGGCTGGAGCATAAGCACTGAGATCGGTGTCGAGTTCGCGGGCGACGATGGTCGCTAGCGGGACACCCGCTTTTTCAATGCCGACCGTCAGGCGGACGTTGTCGCCCTCCTTCGAGATGATGTCGGCCATCGCGCGACTCACCTGGGTCAATCGGGCGCTGTCTCGACCGATGGCGTTCCAGTCGACGTGGATGTCCTGGGGGCTGGTTGGCCGGACAGCCAGTTCGGGTTCGCTGGCGGCGTCGCTGGCGGTCCCGCTGCGCTCGACCAGCCAGCTTGCGGTCTCCCGGGAGACGTTCAGTTCGTCGGCGATCTCGCCCTTCGAGAGCCCGCGGTCGGCCAACTCGGCGGCGCTTTCGATGAGCGTGTCAACGTTTTTCATATGTGCTGAATTGGACGGCGTTTTTTATAGTGGTGTCGTCGTCGACGAACGCCGCCTCGAACTCGTCGAGATCGTAAACTCCCGTGACAAGTGCATCGAGAAACTCATCGGAGAGCGAAGCAAGCGACTCGACGGCGGCCTCGAACTGCCGTCGGTTGGAGTTGACGCTCCCCACGAGGGCCTTGTTGTGCAACACGAGTTCCCGGTGGAGTTTGCCACCGTCGACTTCGAACGCCCAATCGCTCGGCACACCCAACAGGGCGGCCACGCCGTTGGGCGCGAGCGCCTCGATCGACTCGAAGGCGTGTTTGGCGTAGCCCGTCGCCTCGTAAATGAGATCCGGCGCTTCGTAGGCGTCGGGGATCTCTGAGACGGGTGTCTCGGTGCTATTTATATAGGTGCTGCCGAGCGATTCGATGATGTCGATCGTCGGGTCGGGACGTTCGCGCCGACCGAGACAGTAGGTTCGGTCGAACCGCTGTTCGAACATCGCCAGCGTGAGCAGGCCAAGGCTTCCGTTGCCCAAGACGAGTGCCGACTCGGGATCCCACTCGAATGCCGACCGGCTGGCTTCGGCGTGTTCGACCGCCTTTTCGGTGATCGAGATCGGTTCGACCAGAAAGCCGTACTCGGCGAGTTCCGGCGGCACGGTAACGAGCGCCGACTCGGGGCTGGTGAAGTACTCGGCCATAAAGCCGTGTTCGCCGACGATGCCGCGCTCGTGGTACTGGCCATCGGGGGCCATATCCGGTTCGTCGTTCTCGAAGTAGCGGTTCGGGCCGTTCGGTGGTCGACGCACGGTCGGAACGACCACGTCACCTGCTTCGAGATCGGTGTCGTTCGGGTCTTCGACGACGCCGACAGCCTCGTGTCCGAGAACGAGGTACGACTCGCCTTCGGGTGGCCCGCCGTGGCTGCCCGCGATCACCTCGTGGTCGGTGCCGTCGACACCCACTCTGAGCGTGCGCACCAGCGCCTCTCCAGATGCTGGCTCCGGCTTGGGGATCTCGATCAGTTCGGCCGCTTTGGTGCCGTCCGTAACGCCGATTGCTTTCATTAGTACATCGTACAGCGCCAATGCTAAAAGATTTATTTGTTTTTGAGTAAATAATCTGCCCAGGTCGATAGCCGAGCGGCGAGACCGTTGGTCTACAGTCGACAGCCGTAGTCGCGGCTACTGTTGGGGGCGGACGGGCGAAAACCCGCCGGGACCACAACAGGGGTAGCCACGACTGCCGGCCGTGTGACTGACCAAGCCACTGTGGGAGCACTAGTCCACAGCGTGGTGGCGCGTTTGACGACAGTGCGTCGGTGCGCCACCGGATAATGAACGTATGTCTGCAAAAAGGCTTTCCTTTCACTAAATTTGGTCATCTCAACGCCCGATTCTATGCGAGCATATGATTCTGTTCGCCTATATCGGAGTTCGTCCGATTCGACTCCGTATTTCCGGACGTTCGTCGGTCCTGCGTTGGCTATCGAACGTAGTAGGGGTCACTGCCAGCAATAAACCGGCCGAGATCGGTCTCCCGGCGGAAGTCGGTCGACCGAAGCACGCGGATCGATTCGACGAGCCGTTCGTGGTCGTCGTCGGTCCACTCGGCGGGCTCTTTGATCGGCATGACGAGCCAGCCGCTGCCCCGGATTTCGGTGGCGTGGAGTCGGTCCATGTCGACGGTGGTCTTCCAGGCCTGGGCGGTGTACTGTTCGAGCACGTGGCGGGTCGCGCGCTCGCCAACCGGAAACAGGACGTGGGCGGCGATTGCGCGGAGTTCGGCGTCGAAAAACCGCTCCATATCGACGTACTCGGCCTCGGTTGGTGTGCCGCCGGGGTTCGGGACACACATATGTAGATACGACAAGAACGTATCGCCGACGATCGGTTCGGAGCCGGTCGCCCGGAGCAGGCCGGCCGTCTGGAGGGCTTCTTGGAGCCGGATCGAGGAATCGAGCTCCGTGAACGGAACCCCGCTTTCGGTGCCGCCGTGAACACCGGGGTGGTCACCGATCACGTGAAATGCGGCGTTCGCATCACCGTATCCCGGCACGAACTGGGCACACGACGGAATCATTCCAAAGGGATTGCTCGTGCGCTCGGTAACGTTTCTCACAATATTCGGTATGTAATGGAGGCGCTAAATGTCGACCGATTCGAATCGATTCGATCCGCTTGGCTCGCAATCCGGCTGGTTCAGAGTTCGACGCCCGAAGGAATAAGACTCTGTCCCCGCAGGAGTTCTCCGTTGTCGTCGTAGACGAGGAAGGTCCCTTTGTCGAAGCTGATCGTCTCATTGCCGATGACGATCTCGATGCGATACCGACCGTTCGTCTCGGTTTGGCGGCCGTACTCGCGGGCGGCATTAATAAATGCGAACACGTCGTCGGCCGCCTCGTTGGTTTCGAAGATGAAATCGCCGGTGAGCCGGTTGGCGACGCTGACGACGCCAGCGGCGGTCGGCGTCTCCTCTATCGACTCGGTGAGCCGGAAGGCGACGTCGACTTTCTCGGCAGTGAGTCGGTTGTCGTCTACATCCAGCAGCCGGGCTTCGAGCTGGTCGGTCGTGCCGGTAACCGAGATTCGTGCGAGTGGTTGGCGTGGCTCGCCGCCGGTCTCAACCCACTCCAAATTGCGAACGTCAAGGTCAAACTGTTCTCGCCGCATTCGATACCAATGATAGCGTGGCCGACCGTATGAACGTAACGCCTCCCTCTCGGCAGATTTTTATCAGAGTCGCCGACTGTCCTACGAACATGGTTTGGGTCCAACGCGAACAGGCGGGTGCACTCGCGGTGCTGTCGGCGTGGCTCGGCGTACTGTTGCCATGGAACGTAATCTACTCCGCAAAGGAGGGGATTTCGGTGTTGTTCGTCCGGTTTCCGTTGTTCGAGTTCCAGTACACCCGCGGCGTTTCAGGTTCGATCGGCGGACCAGCCCTGCGGTCGGTCGTCGGAGCGATCCGACTCCAGTTGGGCGGGGACCTCGAAACGGCAACGTTCGTCTGGGCAGTCGGTGCAGTGTGTATGCTGTTGGCCCTCGGGCTGTCGATCGTCTACTACGCCCGCGAGTCACGTCTCGAAGCCGGTCGGATCCATCCGGTTCGCCTCATGGGCGGACTACTCGCCGCCGCGACATGTTCGTTTGCGGTTGCAACCTGGTTCGTCTGGACCGGGAGCCTGAATGGCGTACCGATCCCGATCGGGGTTGTCCTGCTTGGGCTCCTTGCATGGGCGTTGCTCAACGCGGAGCTCGCCGGTGATCTTTCCGCAGAAAACACCCAGTAGTCTCGTCGACGTTTCTTCGACCACCAGCCTGGTACGCGTTACTCGCGAGCGAAGTAGGTGATATCTCGTTCGAGATCGTACCCTTTCGGCACGCCGATGAGTTTCAGACAGTCGTGACAGAGCGGTTTGAAAATCGATCGCGACTTGTTGATTCCCACGGCATCTTCCAGCGGAATGACCACCTCACACCGACTACACTCGATCCGGTTTCCCTCCAGAACTTCCATATATCCGTACTATCAGTCGTTTCATAATACACTTTCGCAGAGGAGCGACGGGTTCGCCAAACCCCCCAGAAATCCACAGGGAGTGGCCGAACAGAGCTATGTACCTATTGGCTTGCTCTGTTTCGTATGGCTCTCTACGACCGGCTCGCCGATCTCCCAGTCCACATCGATTTGGTCGACTACCGTCGACGCGAGCGTGAGACGACCAGCGACTTCACTCGGACGACCACGCTCATCTCGCTGCACGGCACGGGAGAGACTGGCATCGGTGAGGACGTCACCTATGAAACCGCCGACCACGACGCCCTGCTCGCCGCCGAGTCGTCGTTCGATCTCTCCGGGAGTCACACGGTCGACTCACTGTCATCGCAGCTCGCCGAGTGGGATCTCTTCTGTGGCCGCGAGCCCGACCAGGCGGCGTTTCGAAACTACCGTCGCTGGGGGTTCGAAAGCGCAGCCCTGGATCTCGCGCTGCGACAGGCCGACACCGATCTCGCCAGCGCACTCGACCGGACGTACGATCCCGTCGAGTTCATCGTCAGTACACGACTGGGTAGCCCACCGACGCTCGATCGAATCGAGCAGCTCGTGGCGCACAACGACCAGCTCCAGTTCAAACTCGATCCGACCGACGAGTGGACGGTCGACCTCATCGAGCAGGTCGCCGAGATGGGCCGTGTTCGGATTCTCGATTTAAAAGGCCAGTACAAAGGAACCGAGGTCGACCAAGCACCCGACGCCGAACTCTACGGTCGGCTGTTCGAGGCGTTTCCCGAGGCGATTATCGAGGATCCAGCGCTGACCACCGAGACCGAGCCGCTGGTGGCAGCCCACCGCGAGCGAGTCTCGTGGGACGCGCCGATTCACGGTGTCGAGGATATCGAGACGCTGCCGTTCGAGCCCGACTGGCTCAACGTCAAGCCGTCGCGGTTCGGTTCGATCCAGTCGCTGTTCGAGACGATCGAGTACTGTCTCGACCACCGAATCGAGCTGTACGGCGGCGGCCAGTTCGAACTCGGCGTTGGCCGCGAGCAACTGCACGCGCTCGCCTCGTTGTGCTATCCACGCGCGCCGAACGACGTCGCACCGGCGGCCTACAACGTGCCGACGCTCGATTCATCGCTCCTGACAAGTCCGCTGTCGCCGCCCGACGAGCCCCGCGGCTTTCGCTGGTCGTGAGCGTGTCGACCGAGACGCATCAGCGAGCCCAGCCACTGCGAAACGTATGATAGCATAAATATGTGAGTGAAACTCTTGAAAACCAGGGTATGACACGTAGTAACAACCCGACCCGTTCAGTTATTATACTCAGCCGACAACTATCTTCAATGAACGAGTCCGGTGACCAGTCGACTGCACCTCACACGCACGACGAGTCGACGCACGCGGCCGACCCGTCGGGCGTGTTAGCGGAACTCGTCGACGATGCGGTGTTTCGACTCGGACATGAAGGGAACATACGTTCGGTAAACAGTCGATTCGAGATCTTGACCGGCGAGACCGAATCGGCGTCGGTCGGCCAGTCGCTGTCAACGTTTGTCGTCGAAAGCGATGCCCAGAAGTTGGCTGCAGTCGTTCGCGCGCTCGGGAAACAGGCCCACGGCGACCAGACAACCCTCGGCGTCAGTCTCCAGACGTACGACGACGAGCCGGTGGCCTGTCAACTCTCGCTGGCGGTCGTCGGCGAGTCGTCGGCCGCAACCGAGATCGTGGGCACGATTCGCCCTGTGGACATCGCCGAGGCCGAACTCGAACGCCGCGCGCGCCAGCAGGCAGCGGTCGCCCGACTTGGTCATCTGGCGGTCGAGTCGACCGATCTCGACGAGCTCGTGGCCGAAACAACCCGACTGGTCGCCGAGACGCTCGACTGTCCGTACGCAAAGGTCCTCGATTTCGATCCCGACCGCCAACAGCTCGTGGTTCGACAGGGCGTCGGCTGGCGACCCGGGATCGTCGCGAACGCAACCGTCGAGACGAATACGAACTCGCAGTCAGGCTACACACTTCTGTCAGCCGAGCCAGTGATCGTCGACGATCTCGCGACCGACACACGCTTTTCGGGACCCGAGCTGCTGACCAGTCATGGCGTCAAAAGCGGCATTAGCGTGATCGTGGGGAGTCTCGACGAGCCATGGGGGATTCTCGGTGTTCACGACACGCGCCACCGCCAGTTCACCGACGAGGACGTCAACTTCGTCCAGAGCGTCGCCAACGTCCTCACTTCGGCACTCGATCGTCACGACCAGCTCCAAGAGCTCCGGCGGTACGAACGGATTATCGAGACGGTCAACGATGGCGTCTACACGGTCGACGCCGAGGGTCGGTTCACGATGGTCAACGAGGCGTTCTGCGAGCTAACGGGCTATAGTCGTGAGACGCTGATCGGTGCCGATGGCTCGCTGTTGGTCGACGATGAGATACTTGAAGCAATCAGCCAACTCGAAGCCGAGATGTCAGTCGAACCTATATCGAATCCAACGCTTGAGGGAGAAATCAATACTGTCAGCGGCGAGACAGTGTTCGCCGAGGCGACATTTGCCCGCTTGTCGATCAACGACAGCTGGGAACGAGTCGGCGTTGTCCGAGACATCAGCGAACGGAAGGCATACCAAGAGCGGCTCGAAACAAAGCGAACAAAGCTCGAAGCGCTCGACGAAGTCAACTCAGTCGTCCGAGAGGTAACGAACGCGATTCTCGAACAGTCGACACGCCACGAGATAGAACGGGTCGTCTGTGAGTCGTTGGCGGCGTTCGACGCCTACCGTTTTGCCTGGATCGGGGAGGTAGATACCCATTCACAAACAATTGTCCCACGCGCAGAGGCAGGTGTGGCGGGCTATCTCGACGAGGTGACTGTCTCGACGAACGCGGCAGACCCTCAGAGTCGTGGTCCCGCTGGCTGTGCAGCCGAAAAACAGGCGATACAGGTCTCACAGAACGTGTTTGATGACCCCGACTTCGAGCGCTGGCGGGAAGTGGCTGCAACGTACGGCTACCAGTCGTTGGCGGCGATTCCGATCACACACGACGGAACACTGTATGGTGTTCTTGGACTCTATGCGAACGTAACGGATGCCTTTTCGGCCGAAAAACAGGCAATCATCGAACAAGTCGGAGAAATCGTCGGTCACGCGATCGCAGCAGTCGAGCGCAAACAGGCGCTTATGAGCGACGTAGTAACCGAACTCGAATTCGAAATCCCAGACCTGTTTCCGCTGGATGATGCGGAGATCCCGACTGGCGAGATCGTCTTCGATCGCGTCGTGCCCGTCGACGGTGGATCGTATCTCCAGTACGGTCGAGCGACGACAGAGATGGTTCCGATTCTCGAACAACTTGAAGCAGAACACTCTTCGTGGGAAACGGTAACGATCCTCGACGAGTTCGACACACAGGTGTCGTTCGAACTGCGGATCGACGAGCCGCCAGTCACGTCGGTGATCGCCGACGCGGGAGGCGCAGTCAAACAGGCGATGATCTCCAACAACGATTTTCGTGTGACCGTTCACCTTCCACAGAACGCGGATGTGAGGGGAATCCTCGATCGGATTCGAGAGCTGTATCCGTCAGCCAGACCGATTGCGCGTCGACAGGTCAATCGCGTCGAAACCTCGACACGGCAGCTTTCGACCGCCTGGACAGATCAACTCACTGATAAACAACGCGCGAGCCTCGAAGCCGCGTTCTTTGCAGGCTTTTTCGAGTGGCCACGCAACAGTTCCGGGACGGATTTGGCCGAGTCGATGGGCGTCTCACCGGCAACGTTCCACCAGCATCTTCGGGCGGCTGAGCGCAAACTGTTTGCAGGGTTGTTTGCGGAGTCTGTCCCCGGCCCGCTGGTTGGCTCGAAGCCATAACTCCCAAAAACGAGTCGGATCCGTTTCAGTGGCTCTCACAGCGATTACTCGCAGTCGACAGCGTCTCCGACGGCCGACGAAACGATAGTCGGACTCAAGGCCTCCAATGGGACTGTCTGCCCGCCGGTTTCAGCCGCGATCACCGAAATGAGACCACCACGATCTTTGGTTCCTGCGTCGACGATCACGACCTCGGCCCCGCTCGCCGCCAACTGGCGAGCCGCCTGTCGGGTTGCCGCAGTCGGACTCCCCTCGGCGACGTTTGCTCGACCGTCAGTCACCAGCAGCACCACGCCAAGAGAAGCGTCGGTACTATCGAGAACCTCTCGGGCTGTCACAAGCCCGTCAGCCAGCGGCGTCCGGTCGCCGGTGGGCAGCTCTTTTAAATGACGCGCCGCCAGCGAGACGCTCCGCGTCGGTGGCAGCAGGACCTCTGCGGAGTCGCCACCAAACGCGACGAAGGCCACCTCATCGCGCTGCTCGTAGGCATCTCTGAGCAGATCGAGGACAACCCCTTTGGCGGTCTCCATCGCCGGACGCATCGACGCACTGGCGTCGACCGCGAAGACGATGGTCGCGGCCGTCTTTCGCTCGCGGACCGACTGTCGGAGATCATCGGACTCAACGCGGTCGTGGCCGCTCGAAGCAGCCGCTCGGACCGACGCGGCAGCGTCGACTGGCCGGTCGCCGGTGGCTTGTTCGGTCCGAACACGGGCCCCACGGCTCCCGGTGTGGGTACCCCGGCCGCGCCGACCGGACTCGCCCTGTTCAGCGTCCATTGTCGACTCCTCGGCGTCGATCTCTGGTGCGGTGGCCTTTCCGATGGCGGCGCGCTGTTGGCCGGGCACGATCGGTGTTCCCTCGGTCTCTGGGTTGCCATCGTCGGCCGTTCCATCTCGGTTGGAGTCGTCAGATTCGCCAGCGTTGCCAGCATCGCCTCGACTCGATTCGGTCGACTCGGGGCCACTCTCTGCGTCGTTTCTCTTGTTGGCATCTGCTCCAGCGTTCGGGGGCGTCTCGGTCGACTCACCGTTGTCGGCGTCATCGCTATCGTTGCCGTTGTTTCCGTCGTTGCTCTCGTCGCCCTCGTTGGCGCTCTCGTCGTCAGTCGACTCCGACTCACCACCGGTCGACTCGTCGTCTTCAGTCTGACGTGCTTTTGAATCGGCGTCGTTCTCGCCGTCGGAACCCGTCTCGTCTTCGTCGTCGAAGTAGTCGTCCAGCAACTCGTCAGGATCGGGTGGCTCCTCGAAAGGCTGGCTCTGAAGGCGATGCGGGAGGGTGTATCTGGCCGCCGTCTGAATATCCGACTCGATGACTTTCGGTCGATCGTCCAGCGCGGCCAGCGCCATCGCCGCCCGAGCGGTGGCAATGTCGGCGCGGTGACCGTCGACGTTGGCCTCGGTACAGAGGTCGGCTATCGTTCGCTTGAACTCCTCGGGCAACGTGACTGCGTCGACTGATTGGCGGGCGAGTTGAAGCGACTCGCGGAGGTCGTCGACTTCGTCGCTGAACTTCTCGGTGGCCGGCTCATCAGTACCGAGCGCACGGTCGATGATGTTGACGCGTTCGTCGAGATCCTGGCTTCCGGTCACGGTTGCCTGCAAGTCGAAGCGGTCCCGGAGCTGTGGCCGAAGGTCGCCCTCCTCGGGATTCATCGTCCCAATAAGGGTGAACTCGGCAGGATGCGAGACGCTGATCCCGTCGCGTTCGACCGTATTGATCCCGCTTGCGGCGGCGTCGAGAAGAACGTCTACGAGGTGGTCGTCGAGGAGATTGATCTCGTCGACGTAGAGGATCCCACGATTGGCGCGCGCAAGCAGGCCCGGATCGAACTCCGCCTCGCCAGCCATCGCATCCGCAATCGAGAGCGTGCCAACCACGCGGTCCCGCGTCGCTCCGAGGGGTAGGGTCACCAGCGGGACCGACCGCGTCTCGACAGGCAACTCCGCTGTGGGCCGATCTCGGCACTCCGAACACTGTGCGGTGCGGTCGTCCGGATCACAGCCGTAAGGACAGTCCGCTACGACCTGCTGGTCGCCCAGAAGGTCGACCAATCCTCGCACGGCGGTCGACTTGGCGGTGCCCTTTTCGCCCGAAATCACCGCACCGCTGAGGTCGTCGTGGGCCGCAGCAAGCAAGAGGACCTCTTTGAGTTCCGGCTGGCCGACAATCGCGGGGAAGGGCACTGTCGACGGCTTTTTGCTCGCGGGATCTGCAACCATACTTGCGCTACTACAACGCTAATTTATAAAGATGACACGGATTGGCCTCTATACGGCAACGGAAAACGAACTCGGCTCCGTCCAGCGGGCGGCGGGCCGACTCGATGGTATCGATCTCGTCGTCCGCTCCGAAAGCGATCTCGACGAGCAGACGGATGTCGAGGCATTCGTCGACGAACTCGACGACGCGGCGGCAGTCGTCCTGTGGCTTCACGGCGGCGAGGACAGTATGCCCGGCTACGAGTACGCCGTCGGTCGGCTCCGCGAGATGGGTGTCCCCCTCATCGTCAAAGCCACCGGCGACGCGTTTGCGTTCGAAGACACCTCGGTCTCCGAGGCAGATCGTGATCTCATATATGAATACCTCGAACGCGGCGGCACGATCAACATCGAGAACTGCTGTCGGTTCCTCGCAAGCGAGTACGGCGGTGTCGACACTGACTACGACGACCCCACTGAACTCCCGACCGAGGGGGTCTACCACCCGGACTATCCGGGTATCGACTACGACGACCTCATCGACACCTTCGACTCCGACGCGCCCACGGTCGCAATCTGGTTCTACGAGTCCCACTGGACCCACGAAAACACCCGCTACGTCGACGCACAGGTCCGCGCCGTTGAATCCCTGGGCGCGAACGCTCTCCCGATTTTCTGTAATCCGGCGACCGACGAAGACGGGCAAGAAAACGCCGAATGGGTGACCGACAACTGGCTCCTGGACGATGGCGAGCCACTCGTCGATGCCGTCCTGTCGTCCTTTATGTTCTCGCTGTCGATGGACGAGCGCGGTCGATCTGCCAGCGACGAGGGCCAGGGGGCAGAAGATGTCTTTCTGGACCGACTCGGCGTCCCGGTGCTCCAGACGATCACGACCATGCGCTCGCGGTCGCGCTACGAGGCCAGCGACACGGGCGTCATGGGGTTCGAACTCGCGCTGTCGGTCGCCCTCCCAGAGTTCGACGGCAACGTCATCACGCATCCGATTTCGGGCAAGGAGCGAATGGACGACGATGCGGGGATCGGCAGCGCGCCGAAACAGCATTTCCCCATCGAGGATCGTGTCGACCACGCTGCCCGGCTGGCGGTCAACTGGGCGCAACTTCGATACCTCGAGAACGCCGACAAGAACGTCGCGGTCGTCCTCCACAACTACCCGCCGAGCGACGACGGAATCGGCACCGCGTTCGGTCTCGATTCGCCCGAAAGCACCGTCAATCTCCTCGACGAACTCGACGCCCGCGGCTACGACCTCGGCGGCTCGGTGCCCGACTCCGGCCAGACACTTATAAACACGCTGACGAGCCAGCTTACCCTCGACAACCGGTGGGTCGCACCCGAAGACGTCCGAGAGCGGTCGGTCGACGTTGTCGCCACCGACCAGTACGCCGAATGGTTTGAGCAGGCTGACGAACGGTTCCAAGAGAACATCAGAAAGGAGTGGGGCGAGCCACCGAGTCGACCCTTTGCGATCCCCGGCGCGGAGTTCGGCAACGTGCTCGTGACGGTCCAGCCGCCGCGCGGGTTTGGGATGGATCCATCGAAAGTGTACCACGATTCGGACCTCCAGCCGCCGCACGACTACTACGCCTTCTACGCGTGGCTCCGAAACACATTCGAGGCCGACGCGGTCGTTCACCTCGGCACCCACGGCTCGCTCGAATGGCTCCCCGGCAAAACCGTCGGACTGAACGGCGCGAGCGCGCCGGACCAGCTCATCGGTGATCTTCCCAATATTTACCCCTACATCGTCAACAACCCCGGCGAGGGAACCCAGGCCAAGCGTCGCTCGTACGCCGCGATTGTCGACTATCTCACGCCCGTCATGGCGAACGCCGGCACCTACGACGAACTGGCCGAACTCGAAGACCTCGCCAACCAGTACCGCGAGGCCGGGATGCAAGACGCCCGCGAAGACGACGGCGACCACCTCGAAGACCTGATTCGCGCTCGCGTCGACGAACTCGACCTGGCCGTGGAACTCGGAATTTCGGGCACTATCGACGAGAAACTGGAGGTTCGCGGTCCCGACGAGGCGGGATCGACGCTCGCCGAGGGCGACGTTTCAGGCGAGGACCTCGCTGTCGACGAACTCGTCGAGCGCATTCACGAGTACCTCACCGACATAAAAACGACCCAGATTCGACTGGGCCTCCACACCATGAGCGAACCGCCAGTCGACGACCGACTCGTGGAGTATCTGGTCGCGCTCACCCGACTCGAAAACGGCGATGTGCCGAGCCTCCGCGAGAGCGTCGCAGGCGTGTTAGGCGTCGACTACGACGCCCTGCGCAACCGCCCGGGTGAGTACGACGACCAGTTAGGCATGACCTACGCCGAGGCTGCCGACCACGTCCAGGAGACCAGCATCGATCTGATCCGGACGCTGGCCGAACACGAGTTCGACGTCCCGGACTCCGAACGAGAGGCCGGACCAGACGACGAGGAGAACATCAATCTACTCGTGGTCGACATCGACACCCTCGGCGACGGCCGCGCCCAGTCGAGCGCTCACGACGACCTGCGAAAAGCCCTCGCGTTCATCTGCGAGGAGGCCGCCCCGCGCGTTCAGGGGGCCAAAGACGAAATCCCGCGAACTGCCGACGCGCTCGCTGGCGCATACGTCCCACCCGGCGGGTCGGGTGCGCCGACGCGTGGGGGTGTCGACCTTCTGCCGACCGCACGAAACTTCTACACGCTCGATCCGCGGAAAGTCCCGGCCAAGTACGCGTGGCAAGTGGGGAGGAACGTAGCTGAGGGCGTCCTGGACCGCCATCACGACGAACACGACGCCTACCCCGAGGAGATTGGCGTCGTCGCGTGGGGAACACCCACCGTGAGAACCAAGGGTGAGACCATCGGCCAAGTGCTGGCGATGATGGGCGTCAAACCCGAGTGGACCGAGGCCGGACGGATCGACGACGTGAACCCGATTCCCCTGGACGAACTCGGTCGACCCCGGATCGACGTGACCACGCGCGTCTCGGGGCTGTTCCGGGATGCATTCCCCGCGGCGGCTGGCGTCATCCATGACGCCGTCTCGGCGGTTGTCGACCTCGACGAACCGCTCGATATGAACTACATTAAAAAGCACGTCCAGGAGGAAGCCGAGCAGTTGGAGGCCGACGGCTTTGATGCCAAAGACGCAAAGAAGGCAGCAACCAACCGCGTCTTCACCACGAAACCGGGCGGCTACGGCGCGGGGACGAACAAGGCCGTTGACGAGGGCAACTGGGAGGATCGCTCGGATCTCGCCGATGTGTACGTCCAGTGGGGTGGCTACGCGATGGGCAAACGCGGCAAGGTGAGCGAGGCTCACGACAGTTTCGAGCGCCGTCTCGCCAACGTCGACGCCACAGTCAAAATCGAGGACACGATGGAACAGGACGAACTCGATTCGTCGGACTGGTACGCGTTCCACGGCGGCTTCATCTCCGCTGTGGCGGAGGTATCCGGCAGCGAACCCGCCTCCTACGTCGGCGATTCGTCGGACCCCGAAAACGTCTCAGTGTACACCAACGAGGAGAAAGTCCGCAAGGCGATGCGGGCTCGCGTCCTCAATCCAGCATGGCTCGACTCGATGACCGAGCACGGCTACAAGGGTGCAGGCGACCTCTCGACGACGGTCGACGTCGTCATGGGCTGGGACGCGACGACGGGCGTCATCAGCGACACCCTGTGGGAAGACGTCGCCGAGAAGTTCGCGTTCGACGAAGACCGCCAGGAGTGGATGCGCGAGGTCAACCCGTGGGCGCTCGAATCGATTTCTGATACCTTGTTGGAGGCCATCGAGCGCGACCTCTGGGACGCCGACGAGGAGACGGTCGACCGGCTTCGAGACATCAACCTCGGCATCGAGGGCGACCTCGAAGCGCGTGCGAGTGCTCCGGCCCCGGAGGTTTCGGATGACTGAGCAAGAGGCGGACCCGGAGATCGAAGAAGAGTACGCCGACCTCGGCGCAACGACACAGGAGGCCATGGAGATCGCCGAGACGAGCATGGACATCGTCCGGCAGTTCGTCCCCGACGAGACGCTCGCGGATCGGTTCCGCCAGAAATCGGTCCACTCGATGGGTGACATCGAGTTCCAGCACCTTCTGCGGTTTACCGGCACGAATGAGGCCGGTGAACCGGACGAGGACGCGCCGATTCGGGCCGGGGCGGCGGCGGTGCTCCGGGAGTCGACCATCGTCACCGACATCACGATGTCCAAAGCTGGCATCACGGGCCGCGGGCATAACTGCGAGAAACGCAAAGCCATCGGCAACGGCGCAGAACTCGCCAAGAAAACAGGGATGACCCGGACCGCCGCATCGGTCCTCGAACTGGACAAGCAGGGTGTGTACGACGACGCGATTGCGGTGGTCGGCAACGCCCCAACCGCGGCGTTCGCGCTTGCGGACTGTATCGAAAACGGGACACGCCCGGCGGTGATCGTTGCGACGCCAGTGGGATTCGTGAAAGCTGTCGAGAGTCGCGAGCGAATCCAAGAAGTCGCCGAAGAATACGACGTGCCCGCGATCACGAACGTCGGTCGACGCGGCGGCAGTGGCCTTGCGGCCGCACTCACCAACGAACTGATCCACGTCGCCAAGGACGTGCGAACTGGCGAACTAGAGCTGGATATCGAGGTCGACCAGTGAGCGACTACGATCTCGATTCGGGTCCCGATCCGGCGACGTATGCGGCGGCCGCGGCCGAACCAGACATCGACGAGGTCGACGCGCCAGTGTACGCGGTCGGCATCGGCCCCGGTAATCTGGAATTCCTCACGCCTCGCGGTCGACGGGCCATTGAGGAGGCGAACGTCGTTGTCGGCTTTTCGACCGTGGTTGACTTCATTGCTGATCTCACTGACGCCGACCTGTTAACCTGTGGCTACCGAGACGAAAGGGAGGCCCTAACCAGCTTTGCGGAGCGCGTTGCCGACGGTGAGCGCGGGACGGCGGTGTTGATGGGCGATCCGAATCACTCGGGATACCAGTTCGTCGGGAAGGTGCAGGACGTGGTCGACACGCCCGTCCAGATCATACCGGGGATCTCCTCGCTACAAATCGCGGCGAGTCGGTCCCGGACACCAATGGAAGACACCGAGTTCGTCACCCTCCACAAGAGCGGCGACATCTCGGCTGGATTGGATCGGCTTATAAATGCGGTCGGCCAGCGACATTTACTCGTCCTGCCGCGGCCGTTCGACTGGATGCCCGGCGACATCGCCGCGCATCTGTTGGACCACGGCGCGGATCCCGCGTTGGAGGCGCTAGTTCTCGAAAAACTCACCCACAAGGATGAATCGGTTTCGCAGTTCTCGTTGGCGGAGCTTTCAGAGCACGCTGGCGGCTCGGGAGCCGAGGATACGCCGTTTTCGGATCTGTCGGTGCTGGCAGTTCGACGGAGGGTCGAATGAGGGGGTTCGTTCTCGGCGGCGTCAGCTCTGGCGTCGGCAAAACCGTCGCCACGCTGGCGATCATCCGCGCGCTCGACGAGGCGGGCTACGCGGTCCAGCCAGCCAAGGCCGGTCCCGATTTCATCGACCCCAGCCACCACGAAGCAGTGGCGGGTCGACCCTCACGAACGCTCGATCTGTGGCTCGAAGGAAAAGAAGGGATGGCCCGGAACTACGCCCGTGGCGAGGGCGACATTTGCGTCATCGAGGGCGTAATGGGCCTGTACGACGGCGACGGCTCCAGCACGGCGATGGTGGCCGAAGCCCTCGATCTGCCGGTCGTCCTCGTGGTCGACGCCAAAGCCGGAATGGAGAGCGTTGCGGCCACTGCCTACGGTTTTCGAGAGTACGCCGACGCGATTGGCCGGGAGATCGACGTGGCGGGAATCATTGCCCAGCGCGCCCATGGCGGTCGACATCAACAGGGAATTCGAGATGCACTTCCCGAGAGTCTGACCTACTTCGGTCGCATACCGCCGTCCAGCGATCTCGAAATCCCGGACCGACATCTCGGACTCCAAATGGGCGATGAGGCCACCCTTCCGCTCGAAGCGCTCTCGGCGGCCGCCGAACAGCTTGAAACGGATCGGCTCGTCGACGTGGCACGAGAGCCACGGAAAATCGACACCGAGCCAGCGACAGTCGACCGAACGGACGCGACGGTTGCGGTCGCCAGTGACGCCGCCTTCTGCTTCCGGTATCCAGCCGCTATCGAACGCCTCCACGAACGTGCGACAGTCCGGACCTTCTCGCCGGTCGCTGGCGACCCCGTACCCGAATGTGACGGTGTATATCTGCCAGGAGGCTATCCCGAACTCCACGCTGAACAGTTGGCCGAGACGTCGACGCTGTCTGAACTCGGTGAGCGTGCCAGCGACGGCCTCCCCGTCTTCGGCGAGTGCGGCGGCCTGATGGCGATGAGCCAGTCGCTGACAACCGCCGAGGGAGAGCGTTACGAGATGGCCGGGATTTTGCCCGCCGATGTCGAAATGTGCGGTCGGTATCAGGCGCTGAATCACGTCGAACTCGAAGCCACAACGGGCGCGCTGACCGCTCGCTCGGGCGAGTCGATCCGCGGCCACGAGTTCCACTACTCGAAGGCCACCGTCGACAGCGATGCTCGATTCGCCTTCAAAACCGTCCGCGGCGACGGGATCGACGGCCAGCACGATGGCCTTCTCGAATACGAGTCGTTGGCTACCTACGCCCACGTCCATCCCGAGAGTGGTGCGTTCGATCGGTTCGTCGATCGACTCGGCTGAGCGGTGCCGCGGCCGACCCACCCTCGCCGACTGTATGAGCGTTTGTTCGCTGCGAATACGCGCGGATACTGATCACATGTGGCCATTATTCACCTGAATCGTCGACTGATACCACGTAGCACCGCTCACTCGGTGTTCGGTTACCGACAGATTCGGAACACAAATCGTGTCTCGTGGTGGCAGTACACATGGTTCAGTATGGACCGTGAGTAGTATGTCGACACAACAACAAACAGAACAGGAAATGCAGGTCGGCTTCGGGTCGGCGCTGTGGACGGGATCGCTACTGATGGCGCTGGCTGGCGTCGGCTTTATCGGCTACGGGATCGTCTTTCTCGCGCTGAATTTTGTAGGCAGTGGCTTTGAGATCGGCGTGAGCCATCTGGGTGGGCTGACGCCCGCCGAGCTGGACCCGACGGTCGCCTTTTACATTAGCCACCTCCACGTTGCCACGGCGGGATTCATCATCTCGACGGGAATCGCCGTCACCGCCCTCTCGTGGTTCGGCGTCCGCCAGCGACTTCGGTGGGCGTGGGCAACCGCCATCGCCGCCGCAGTCACCGGACTGGTGATCGCCCTCCCGATGCACTACGTCGGTGGCTTCGGCCACGATTGGGTCTCCCACCTCGGGCCGATCTACCTGGCAACGGCTCTCTTCGTCGTCGGCGTCGTACTGGCGTATAAAGGACTGCACAGCCCAATACGGTGAGACACCACTCGCGTGGCCGACCCCTTGCTGAGAGATTGTATCGCCGACATACCGACCGAAAATTGGGCCTCGATGTCGGCGAAACAGCCCGACAGGGATCTCAGCCGTGATATTTACTGGCGTATGTATATTATCTCGTCCACTAGTTAGTATATAAATGCGACAGTCATCGAACTCATCTACACCACTTCAGAGACTGGCTGAACTCCTAGAACTGGATCTCCCCTTTTCGGAAACGGTCGACCGGATCATCGAGGCTGGAACCGAACAGTTTGACGTCGGTCACGGCCATCTCACGCGGATCGTTCCCGAACTGGACCACTGGGAGGTCGTCGCAACTACCGACGAACCCGGCGGGCCAGCACCACTCGGGCACACGGTTGACCTGCAAACGACGTTCTGTCGGCTTGCAATTTCACGGAACGATACCCTTGCGGTCCACGATGCACCCACTCAGCGCAGTGAGTTCGAACGCCCATACGAGGAACACGGCTGGAGTTGTTACCTGAGTACGGCAATCGAGATCAACGGCGAACTGTATGGAACGCTCTGTTTCGGAAGCAAATCACCGCGGCTGGAGTCGTTTACCGACACCGAGATCGCGTTTGTCGACTGTCTGGCCGAGATCATCGAATCGAAGATCAAAGCGAACACGCTCGAACTCGAACTCGAAAACACGAACAACCTCATCGAGATCTTCAGTCGGGTGTTTCGACACAACCTTCGGACCGACCTCGGAATCGTGGCCGGACACGTCGAACTGCTTTCCGAACAGGCCAAGCCGCCCGAAGAGCTGCTGACGATCCGGTCGAGAATCGAGCAACTGTTGGCGCTTGGAGAGAAATCCCGCCATGTCAAAGACATCGCCCAACACGATTCGGAGTGGGAGGAGTATTCGATCTCCTGGATGGCTCGTGAAACGACAGCAGCCATCCGCGAGGAGTACCCCATCGCAAAAGTGGTCCTCCGAACCCCACGCGATGTCCAGCTCATCTCCTTTCGGACCGTCGAGACCGCGCTGTACGAACTGATCGAAAACGCGGTCAAACACGGAGGCGAGACACCGACGGTGAATGTCACTGTCGAGCCATCGGTGACCGATGTCTCGATTACAGTCACTGACAACGGAAGCGGACTGCCGAATCAGGAACAACAGATCCTCCGAGGTGGTCGGGAAACGCCACTGTCTCACGGCAGCGGAATGGGGTTGTGGATTATCCGCTGGATCGTCGACAGTCATGACGGTGAAATTGATATATCAACTTCTTCGAGTGGAACGGAGATCACGGTTTCACTCCCACGACCGACCGCAAACGCAAAACTGATCAAAGCCGACGAACTGAGCCGTCTCTACTGATTCCTATTTCTTTTCGTTACTGTAAATCACGAGTGTGATATTGTCTCAATCACCTCGCTACGTCACGATATGCTTATATCATGACGTATTTGCTTTATGATATTTATGTGTGCGTAGTTCGTACAGGCGAGTGTATGAGTTCGCTTCAGTCGGTAAAACAACACGCGGTGACAACAGCCCAGCGGAGTACCCTTCTGGTAGCCAGTGTCGGGCTCATGTTGGCGACCGCGAGCGTTGTCTACGGCTTTACCACCGACGACCTTATGACGGCGCTCGGTGCAGGCCTGCTCGTCCCGAGCATCGTTCTCCTGTAGTCGATTGTAACCCGCAATCACAGTGTGGACGTGGGTTCGACCCGACAACAGACGAACTAATAACAGACACGCAGACGAATTAGAAACGTAGACGAACTACCTGAGAGACGGAGTCTCGCACCAGAGACTCACCAGAATACAAAACGACCACTAATTGGATCGACGAAAACAGTCGATTCTTTCTCGTTATTTCAGCCGTTCCTGGAGGAATGAGGGATGGGCCGCGGTCACGCCCTCGACCGCGAGGATGTCGTCGCTGATCACATCGCCCAGCGAGTCGCCGTCTTGGGCCCGAACTTCTGCCATCAGCATATGGTCGCCCGAGGAGGTGTAGAGCGACTCAACCGAATCGAAAGATTTGAGCGCACGTGTGGCCTCGACGTACAGCTCGCTGGCGACGTCGATGCCGACCAGCGCGATGGACTGCGAAGAGAGTTTTTTCGGGTCGACATCCGCCGAGTACCCAACGATTACGCCCTCGGACTCCAGTTTTTGAATGTATTTACGGACCGTGGGCTTCGAAACCTCCGCACGGGTGGCAATCTCGGAGTAGGAGGCCTGTGCGTCTTCTTCGAGCACAGAAAGAATACGATCCTCCGTCGATGTAGTACTCATACGTATAGCTTTTGCTCCAAGCAAAAAATATCTTCCGAATAGAAAAACGATACCGCCCGTAAAAAAACAGGTCGACAGTGACGCGCTGACCTATTTGTGTTTATCGAGGAACAGGTCAGCCGACCGTTCCCATTCGTAGGAGTCGTCGAAGTAGCGCTCGGCGAGTGGCTCTTCGGGCATCTCACCGATGGCGCGTTTCTCCTGACCGTAGGATGGTCGATCCTCATCGACATAGTACCGACCAGTGAGGACTTTGCCCTCGTGGAGGGCTTCCTCGGTTTCGGCCATCATGTCAGCGGCCTCACGTCGGTCCGTTGGGTCGAAGTCGTAGTCCTCGGACTCGTTGACGTCGATGTAGGGAACGTACTGTCGGGCGTCCTTGTTCCAGGTTGGACACTGAGTGAGGAAGTCGATGTGAGCGAAGCCGTCGTGCTCCATCGCCTCAATGATGATTTCCTTCGCCTGGTTCGGGTTGACTGCCGCGGTCCGTGCGATGTAGGAGGCACCCGAGGTCAGACCGAGCGACAGTGGGCGAAGCGGCTCTTTGGCGTTGCCGTGGGGCTGGGTTTTCGACTTGTGACCCTTCGGGCTCGTCGGCGAGGTCTGGCCCTTCGTGAGGCCGAAGATCTCGTTGTTGAACACGATGTAGGTCATGTCGTGGTTCTCACGCGCCGTGTGCATGAAGTGGTTCCCACCGATGCCGTAGCCGTCACCGTCGCCACCAGCGGCGATAACCTCAACGCCGGGGTTGGCGAGTTTGGCCGCTCGGGCGACCGGCAGTGATCGACCGTGAATGGTGTGGAAGCCGTAGCTGTCGAAGTAGCTGTTCAGTTTGCCCGAACAGCCGATCCCCGTCGTGAGCAGCATCTCTTCGGGGGATTTACCGAGCTCCTGGGCGGCGCCCTTCAGTGCCTTGAGGACACCGAAGTCACCACAGCCAGGACACCAGGTTGCCTGGGGTTCGAGTTCCGGCGTGTAGTCGTTCTGGTCGACCTCTTGTCCCTCTCCGATTGCTGAAAATGCACTCATAGTTAGTCACCTGCTGCTGGTACGAATTTGGTCTCGATTCCACTAAGCTCTTCGTCCTCGACGATCGTCGTGACGAATCCCTCGACGATGTCGTGGGGTTCGAACGGATTGCCGTTGTACTTGAGCAAGCTCGATAGTTTCTCGCCGTACTGGCCCAGTTCTTTCTGGGTCAGTCCGCGGAACTGTGCGGAGGCGTTCATCTCGACGACGAGCACCTCGTCGACGCTCTCGATGAACTCGGAAACCTCGCCTTCCGGGAACGGCATCATATCCGAGACGCCGAGCGATTTGACCGAGTAGCCCTGATCGTTGAGCCGATCGACGGCCTCTTCGACGGTTCCCTGCGAACTGCCGAAGGTCATCAGTCCGTACTCGGCCTCGTCTGGGCCGTGATAGGTCTGGTGGCTCTCGTCTTGGGAGGCCAGATCGGCTGCGATCGCTTCGAGCTTCTGGGTTCGCCGATCCATCTGGGCGACACGGTTTTCGGGGGACTCTTCGATGTGTCCCTCGGGCGTGTGTTCGTTACCCGTCGCGAGGAAGCGGCCGCCCTTCTGGCCGGGGATCGACCGTGGGCTGACGCCGTTTTCGACGTCGTGCTGGAAGCGGCTGTACTTGCCGCTCTCGTCGTGTGGGGCCTCTGCGAGTTCTTCTTCGGTGAGCGTCGAACCCAGCGATGGGTTCGGCTCCTCGTCGAAGACGGAGGCGGGAACGTTCATCAGCTCGCCGCCGAGCTTCTGATCGTAGAGTACGATCGTCGGGATCTGGTACTCGTAGGCGATCTGGAACGCTCGTCGGGTCTGGGTGTATGCCTCGGCGACGGTGCCGGGCGCAAACACGACGCGCTGGGAGTCACCCTGCGAGGTGTACAGCACGTGTTCGAGGTCGGCCTGTTCGGGCTTGGTCGGCAGTCCCGTCGACGGACCTGCGCGCATCGCCTCGATAAGGACGACCGGCGTTTCGGTCATCTCTGCGAGGCCGAGTGGTTCGCTCATCAGGGCGAAGCCGCCACCCGAGGACCCGGACATCGCTTTGACGCCTGCGTGGCTGGCACCGACCGCGAGTGCGGCCGCAGCGATCTCGTCTTCGACCTGTTCGGAGATGCCACCGATCTCTGGGAAGTTCTGACACAGGATGGTGAACACTTCGGTCCACGGGGTCATGGGGTAGCCCGCGATGAACCGACAGCCCTCGTCGATCGAACCGTAGGCGATTGAGTCCGAACCCGAAAGCAGGACCTGTTCTTCGTCATGCGAACCCTCAGGGATTTTGACGTCGTGTTCGTCGACGTCGTACTCCTCTTCGACCATTTCGTAGGCGTTGTGGAGAATCTCGAGGTTTGGTTCGAGAATCTTCTCCGGCATCGCCTCGGTCATTAGGTCTTCGATCCATTCGAGTTCGATCCCTGCGAGCGCGCAGGTCGCGCCGACACCGGCGGTGTTGCGCATGACCTCGCGGCCCTGTTCGCGGGCCATCGTTCGGAGGTCGAGATCGTAGACGTGCCAGTTGTTCTCCTCGACGCGCTCGTCGAAGTTCTCGATCTCGGAAGCATCGAGCAGCCCCGAGTCGTAGATGATGACGCCGCCCTCGTGGAGTTCATCGAGGTTCTCCGAGAGGGGCTTGATCTCCTCGTTGCCGTAGACAGAACCCTCCTTCGGGTTCCGTGCGAACGAGTCACCCAGTGCGAGCAGGAAGTTGTAGCCGTCGCCTCGGGATTTGACCGGTTCCGATGCAGCACGGATTTCCGTATACGTGTGGCCGCCGCGGATCCGCGACGGATAGTGTCGATGCGTGAATACGTCCAGCCCTGAACGCATCAGTGCTTTGGCGAAGTTCTGGCTGGTTGAGGCGATCCCGTCACCGGAACCTCCTGCAATCCGCCAGATGAGTTCGTTGTCAGTCATAATTTGAGGTCACGGCCACTGTGGGCCACTAGTATCCGTGATTTGCTATCCCCGCGTAAAAGAGTTTGCTATGGATTGCCAAGGAACGATAATGAAAGACTCCAATTTTTGTCGGTATCCCTACCAAATAGCGTACGTTACATTTGTACTTACACCTTCAGTCGGGATATGGTTCAAATAATTTACCTATGCTACAAAGTAGCAAGTAGTGCGGTTTCGAGCAGACCCGTTTGGTACCTCCCGAAATCAGACGCTGATCGGAATTTCATCTTAAGAAAAGACACTCGGTCGAACAACTCGTCGTGGCCGGGCAGCTTCCGCCACTCAGTTGATAACGATTAATAGTCCGAAAAGGCTGCTCGCAGTCGACAGGGTGCAGGTCGGTCAGTGACTTCGGGTCTCAGTCCATATTGTTGGGGCTTCGTGGGTGATACGAGGTGTCGTACTCGCCGATATCGCCGTCGAGGCGGTCAGGATTGATTCGGCCCGAAAGCAGCATGAAGTCGACGATCAGCAGGTTCAACATGGCTTCGACGACTGGCACACCGCGTGGCGGCAACACTGGGTCGTGTCGACCGACAACTTGGATCTCCTTTGTCTCACCCGTCTCCCAGTCGACTGTCTCCTGTTTTTTCGGGATCGACGTCGGCGCGTGCCACGTGGCCTCACCCCAGATCGGCTGGCCGGTCGTAATGCCGCCCTGGAGGCCGCCGTGTTTGTTGCCAACCGGCGTCGGGTCGCCCTCGTCGTCGAACTCCCAGTTCTCGTTGCGATCGCTGGCGGTCCACTCGCGGGCGTCTTTGCCTAGTCCGAACTCAACGTGCGTACACGCGGGAATCGAAAACATGGCCTGACCGAGCCGCGACGGGAACGAATCGAATCGGGGAGCACCGAGCCCACGGGGAACGCCGCGAGCCTCGAAGTAGATCGACCCGCCGATCGAGTCTCCGGCTTGCTGGTACTCGTCGGCCAACTCGCGCATTTTATCGGCAGCCGCGGGATCGGCACATCGGACCTCGTTGTCTTCGGTGTGCTCCAGCATGTCTTCCCACGTGACGTCGTCTGCGCGGACGTCGCCGATCTGGTTGACGTGAGCTTTGACTTCGATACCGTGTTGTTCGTTTATCTGCTTGGCAATCGCCCCGGCTGCGACCCAGTTGACCGTTTCGCGCGCTGAGGAACGGCCACCACCGCCCCAGTTTCGCGTGCCGAATTTGGCCGAGTAGGTGAAATCGCCATGCGAGGGCCGCGGCGCGGTGATGTATGGTTCATACTTACCTGACCGGGCGTCCTTGTTCTCGATGACCATCCCGATCGGGGTGCCAGTGGTGTAGCCGTCCTGAATCCCGGAGTTGATCGTGACCGCGTCGGGCTCGCCGCGGGAGGTCGTGATCATCGACTGGCCGGGTTTGCGCCGGTCGAGCTCCGCCTGAATCTCGTCTTCGTCGAGTTCGAGCCCCGCCGGACAGCCGCTGACGGTGACCCCCATCGCCTTGCCGTGGCTCTCACCGTAGGTCGTCACTTCGAACAGTCGACCGAACCGATTGCCGTTCATTACCACTCGGTGTGTGCTCAGCCCATTTGAACCTTGCAATACGGGCAGCCCATCGAGACTTAACGCGAAGTAGCTGCGTCGGTCGACCCAACGTGAACGACCGCGAACGGTCGACGTGGGAGACCGTCCGTTGAGCTCCCCTCAACAAAGAAAATTATAAATTATGGTGGACTCAACAAATGAATTAAGAGTGACGAGCAGACGATGGCCTGAGTAAAACGAATGGTCATTTGTTTCCTTATTAGCTGTAAATATATTTTTTTCACACCTAATTTCCGTTTTCTCATTTACAATTTTCACGATTAGGCGGTATACTTATAAGTATATAGTTTATTTAGGACCTGTATGGAGCAACCAACACGACGACGACAACTGCTAGGATCGATCGGTATTCTCGGAACAGTCGGCCTCGCTGGCTGTATTCAGGGTGCTGATGAGGGCGATGATGAAAGCGAAGGTGACGACGGAAGCGAAGACGACGGCGGCAGTGGAGGCGGCGAAACGCTCAACTGGTGGGCCGGTGGCACCGGTGGGACATACTACCCGTTGTCGAACGACATCAAAACCATCGTCGAAGACAACACCGACTACTCGTTGCAGGTTCAATCGACCGGTGCGAGCGTCGAGAATGTTGGTGGACTTGAAAGCGGTGAGGCGAACTTTGGCGTCATTCAGAACGACATCGCCTCGTTCGCCCGCGAAGGGGAAGGTATTACAGACTTCGATGGTGAGCCGGTCGAAAACCTTCGAGGCGTCGCTACGCTGTACCCTGAATCGATTACCGTAGTCGCCGGGGATGACAGTGGGATCGAGACGCTCGAAGACCTCGAAGGCGCACGGATCAACACCGGTGACACCGGCAGTGGCACGCAGGTAGACGCGCTGGCCATCCTACGGGCGGTCGGCATCGAAGAGGACGATTTCAGCGAAGAAAACAGCAGCTTCGAAACCGCCAGCGACCAGATCAACAACGGCGACATCGATGCGGCGTTCGTCGTTGGCGGCTACCCCGTGGGCGCAATCGAAGAGCTCGCGACGAGCACCGACATTCGCATCATCGAAATCTCCGGCGACACTCGCGAGGCGATCAAAGAGGAAGCCTCCTTTTTCGCCGACGAGACCATCCCCGGCGGCACCTACGATGGCGTCGACGAGGACGTCGAGACCGTAGCCGTGATGGCGATGATCGCGACCCGCGAAGAGGAGTCCGCCGATATGGTCGAAACGATAACCGCCGCGATCTTCGATAACACCGACGATCTGAATACCAGAGCAGACGACATCAGCCGCGACAGCGCCCAAGAGGGCATGTCGATCGATCTTCACGAGGGTGCGGCGGCGTACTTCGACGAGTAACCGCCCACGCCTTCGGTCACCCAACGGAGACTCACGCATGGACACTGCGGCCACACCAATGAACACACTCCTGGCGGGCACAGAGCAACGCGTCCGGTGATGGTCCGCCGCGCGCTGCTTTTCGGCGTCGTGTTTCTCACGCTGCTTTCGGTGAGTGCGGTCGGTGTCGCGACAGTTCCGACCGACCGTGTGCTCGTTATCACTGACGATTCGTCAGGCGAGCGGCTGCTCGAACAGCCTGTCGACGACGGGACCCCAGTCGAAATAGAGTACACTCACAGCGTCGAAAAAACCCGCGTGCTCGATGCATACACGGTCAATGGCACAGAACTCGAAACTGACCGCATGGAGTTCGAATCTTACGGTGCCGGACTTCCGAGTAACGCCGACGTCGAACGTACTGACGAAGGCGGGTTCGTCTTCTATCCGAACACGAGCTACGAGGAACTGTCCGTTAGTCTGGGTGCAGTCGCCGACCATCACGTCAGAATCGGATCCCAGGAGTACGACCTCCGCGAGGAGATGGACCGACGATCGGTCACCTTCACGGTCGAAAAACGACCGCTGACCGATCGACTCAGATCGGCGTTCGTGAGCGATCCGTGACTGTCGTAACCGCTCGACTCAGACCAGATAGATCAATTAAACACAATACAGGACACGTCATGAACACAACCTCTCCCTCGTACTGATGACAGACACACCACCTGCTCGGACTGACGATGGCATCGACGACAAACAGAACCCTGCCGAGGACAAAATCGAGCTGATCGACGAGATCGAGCGACGGCGATCCTTGCGTGGCGTTGTCGCAGTCTTCGTTTCACTTGTCGGCATCGCCTTCTCGGTTTTCCAACTCTGGCTCGCTGAGAGCGGCCAACGGTTCGACATCTCGATTCCGTTCGTTGGAATCGAAGCCAAAATACTCTCGTTGCAGTCGCTCCAGATTAACGCGATTCACGTTTCGTTCGCGCTCATTCTCGCGTTTCTCATCTTCCCGACCAGTACCGGAGAGGGCTTTCTCTCGCGCCGTCTCGGCCGCCTCGTGCCGCTGGTACGCAGTCGACTCGGGCCAAACAATCCGGTCACACGTGCGACCGAGACGGTCGCCGCTGTGTTTCGGTGGTTCTTCCTCGACGCCGACCAAGACCGTGTGACGCCGACCGATGTCCTATTGGTCGGCGGTGCGATGCTCGCGCCGATCTACATGGCCACCCAGTGGAGCGAGGTACGCCGACTGCGCGTTCGCGGCTTCGACGTCATCGGCACGGTCGACGAGGTGTATCCGTTCTTAGAGCTCCCGGTTAGCCTCCTGTCGGCGGTCGGGATTCCACTCGACTCGATCGCCTACGGTTACATTGTCGGTGTTCTGGGCATCCTGTTGGTGCTCGAAGCGACCCGCCGGGCACTCGGGATCTACCTGATGGCGATCGTCTCGTCGTTCATCGTCTACGCCCGCTGGGGGTATCTCATTCCACGAGACGGTGAGGTCGCCCTTCGGATCGTGCTGGGACCGATCGCGATCGTTCCACCCGAAATAACGCTTCCGTACATCGGCGTGCTCTCGATTACCGAAACGAGCTGGACGAGCATTGTCCGGGACCTGTGGTTCACCACCGAGGGGATCTTCGGCGTGCCGGTCGCCGTCAGCGTCGACTACATCTTCATTTTCGTCCTGTTCGGGGCCTTTTTGGAGATGAGCGGCGCGGGCAAGTGGTTCATCGAACTGGCCTACTCGCTCACCGGCCAGCGAAAGGGTGGACCAGCGAAAGCCAGCATTATCGCCAGCGGCTTTATGGGCATGATCAGCGGTTCGTCGGTGGCGAACACGGTCACGACCGGCGCGTTCACGATTCCGTTGATGAAGCGCTCGGGCTACGATGCGGAGTTCTCGGGTGGCGTCGAGGCGGCGGCCTCCTCCGGCGGTCAGATCATGCCGCCGGTCATGGGTGCCGCAGCGTTCCTCATCGTTGAGTACACGGGAACCCCATATGCCGAAGTGATCCTTGCGGCGTCCGTTCCGGCCTTCTTGTTCTTCTTTGGGGTCTGGATCATGGTCCACCTCAAAGCTTCCAAGGAAGGAATTGGCGGCCTGAAAGCCGACGATATCGTCGACTTCCGGCCACACCTTCGGCGTGGGTGGTTCTATCTCGTCCCGATCGTGATCCTGCTGTACTTCCTGTTGATCGAGCGGCTCTCGGTCGACCGGTCGGCGTGGCTCACGATCGTCGCCATCGTCGGCTTGCTCGCGGTCATCACGGCCTACGACGAGAGGATCAAAACATCGCTGTTCGGGACGATCGGCGCGCTGTTCGCGCTGTCGGCGGTCTCGTATCTGCTGGTCGGCGGGGGGATCACGACGCTTATCGACACGCTCATCTCCGGCGGTGGATTCAACGGCGGACTGCCGCTCGCCGAGGCGGTTCCGGCCGCCATCCCCTCGTGGATCTGGATCACGCTCTGGGTTGGGCTGAGTTTCTCCGCGTTCAACTACCGCGGATCGTCGCCGCTGCTCGATTTTGACCCGCAGGTCGACGCGACGCTTGGGACGATCGTCGACCGATTCCGCCAGCCGAACCTGACCGACAACCGAATGGCTCGGTTCGGAACCTTCGTCTTCAAATCGATGGACAGCGGCGCACGAACGGCGACCGAAGTCGTCATCGCGGTCGCCGCCGCCGGGATTATCCCCGGCGTCATCACCGTCACGGGGCTGGGGCCGAATCTCACCTCGCTGCTCCGTGTGGTGGCCGGTGACTCGCTCGTGTTACTGCTCGTCATTACCGCGTTCGCGTGTATCATCCTCGGGATGGGAATGCCGACGACGGTCACCTACATCATCCTCGTCTCGATGCTCGGGCCCGCCCTCGAAGGGTTCGGCCTGGCCATTCTCGCGGCCCACCTGTTCATCCTCTATTTCGGTGTCATCGCCGACATCACGCCGCCGGTCGCGGTCGCCGCCTACGCCGCCTCGGGTATTGCCAAAGGCGATCAGTTCATGACCGGCGTCAAGGCGTTCTCGCTCTCGCTGAACAAGGCACTGGTTCCGTTTGCGTTCGTCTTCGCACCAGGAATCCTGCTCGTCCGGGGAAGCGGCACGGACTCTGCGGTTATCGGTCTGAGTGACGTCCTCGATCTCGGCTTTTTCGTCCCCGAGGTCCTCATCCCGATTCTCGCGTTGACCGTCGGCGTCGCCGCGCTCGGTCCGACGGTGATCGGCTACCTATACGGCCCCGTCAGCGGAATCGAGCGTGCGTCGTTCGGCATCGCCTCGCTCGCGCTCACGGCCCCGCTGTTGGTTCACGGCATCATCCAGGGGCTGCTCGGACTCGCGGGCCTGCAACTCGCCGTCGGCACGCTCATGTTCGACCTCGTGCTTCGCGGGCTGGGACTGGTCCTCTTCGTGGCGCTCGTGGTGAGCAATCGCCGCGCCAGCGAGGACAAGGACAAGCCGAAGCGGGCGACGCCAGACGCCGCCTGAGCGGTCCCACCCACTAGCTTTAGGCGCTGTGGCTGGCAACAGCCACCATGTTCGCAGCAATCGACCACCTGATCACGCTCGATCTGGGTGGACGAAACAGTCGGGCACTCTATGACGCCGCCCGTGGCATTCTGTCGTACGATGACGAGCCACTGGTAACGCGGGCGGCCGACCACCTCCAGGCAGCGATTTCACCGGGGTCGACCGTGCTCATCTCGACTGGCTTTCCGATCATCTCGGTTGGGAGTCCCGAGACCGACGGCCCCCTCGGGGCGGTCGTTCTCGGTCGGGCACTCGACATACTCGGCGCGAGGCCCGTGTTCGTCGTCGAGCCCGCGCTCAAACCCGCAATCGAAGCGCTCTGTACCGAGTTGGAACTCCACGCGCCGGACATCAAGACCGTCGACCCGCCCGGTTCGACCGATTCAGCCGCGACCGAACCCAGTCGTGACCTGTTGGACCGCTACGATCCCGCCGCGGTCGTCGCGGTCGAAAAACCCGGTCGCACCGCAGATAGGGCGTACCGAAACATGGCTGGTGAGGACATCTCGCGGTCGGTTGGCCCGGTCGACGATTTGTTCGAGGAGGCGACCGATCGCGGGATTCCAACCGTCGGTGTCGGCGACGGCGGCAACGAGATCGGCATGGGATCGATCCGATCGACCGTTGAGCGGGCGGTCGACCACGGCGAGACAATCGCCTGCGTCCAGTCGGTCGACGCCCTCGTCGTCGCTGGCGTCTCGAACTGGGGGGCCTACGGCATCGTCGCGGGACTGTCGCTGCGCTCGGGCCGGAATCTGCTGCACACTGGCCGCACCGAACGATCACTGCTCGAAGCGTGTGTGTCGGCTGGCTGTGTCGATGGCGTCACCGCCCGGCCGACGCCCAGCGTCGACGGGATCTCAGGGGACCACCACGCCCACATCGTCGACCTGCTGTCCGGGTGCTGCGAGCGGTAGCTTACGAACCTACCGACCCCGTAACGACACGAAACGTATTCTTTCATTCATGAATGTCTCAGTTTCTTGAGATTATCGGATCGTTGTCTTATTATACGTGTACGGCCGAATATGTTGTCTACCAACTGATGACTCCTCCAGACACCGCGTTCTCGCTTTCTCGTCGCGCCCTCCTCGCTGGAGCAGCAGCCGCAACAACTTCGACAGCTGGCTGTACTGGACGGATACAGGGTATTTTCGGGGGGTCGGATTCACAGTTCTCGCTCGAAATCAAGACGCTGCCGATTGATGCGGACCCGTATGCGGTCAGTATCGCCAGACACCTCGAATCGAACCTCAGAGACGCTGGCGTCGACGTGACGCTGACGGTGATGAGAATCCAGGAGTTCGTTCGGCAGGTGCTGTTGAACCACAACTTCGACATCTATGTCGGACAGTTCCCCTACAATCGGCTGTCGGACCCCGACGTGCTGTACACAATGTTCGGGTCGTCGTTCGACACCGAACTCGGCTGGCAGAACCCCGTTGGCTTCGCCGAACAGTCGTGTGATGATGCATTAGATGCCCAGCGGTCGACCAGTGGGGATCGTCGGGAACAGGCCGTCGACGAACTCCAGTCGGTACTGGCCCGTCATCAGCCGATCACCCCACTCGTCTGTCCCGACCTCGTGACTGGCGTTCGAACCGACCGATTCACCGGGTGGGATCCTGATGATCGACCGTCCTCACAGGGCGGGCCGACGCGACCACACAATCTGCTGCAACTCGAATCCGTCAGCGACGAGCCCGAAACGCTCCGACTTGCAACCGTCTCGAACCGTATCACGTCCAATCGGAACCCGATCTCGGCGGCCTACCAGCAAGAACAGTCGGTGATCGATCTGGTGTACGATTCGATCGCCCTTGAGACCGGCTCTGAGTACATCCCCTGGCTCGCCCACGAGCTTACTTGGTACGATGACTCCGAGCCGCTGTCGGTAGACATCCAGCTCCGAGAGGGCGTTCAGTGGCACAACGGCGCACAGCTGTCGGCGTTCGACGTCGACTTCACCTACCGGTTCTTGGGCGATACCTCGCTGGGCGAGGCCGACGAGCCGATTCCGTCCGAACGCTTCGGTGGGCGGATCTCACTCGTCGACACAGTGACCGTCAAAAACAGCCACGAACTCACGATCCAGTTCGTCGACACCACCACGGAGATCGCCCAGCGGGCGCTCACGGTCCCGATACTGCCGAGAGACATCTGGGAAGCACGGACAGATGTCGAACGGCTGACCAGCCGACCCGGTCCGACAACGACCGCGCTTACGACATCGAACGCCTCGGCGATCGGCAGCGGTCCACTCCAGTTCGAAGAGGAAGACGGTGATACCGCCGAGTTTTCGCGGTTCGAACCACACTTCCTCTGGCGGTCGCTGACTCCCGGCGAACCCAACACAACGACGAACTCGCAAGGCAATCAGTCGACGCGAGCTGCAAACGAAACTGCGGAAAACAATACACAAAACCCTGCAGACGACCAACGACCGGGCACCGAGACCGGTCGTAGATCCGGTGTTGAACTTCCAACGGGAACGTACGAGCCGCCGCCGGAGGCCTACAGCGGTTTGCCAGCGTTCGAGACGGTTACCGTCCAATCGGTTTCGTCGGCGGGCGCTGCCGCTGCGTTGCTTTCGGCAGGCAATGCCGACGCCACCACGGCCACACTCGGCGTCGATACGATCGAGGCGTTCGAAGACACTGACGAAATCGAATCTATCGAGTATCGGTCGAACGCGTTTTACCATCTCGGATTCAACACCCGCCGAAAGAACCTTCGGAACCCCGACGTACGACGCCTCATCGCCCGGCTCGTCGACAAATCGCTACTCGTTGACGATAGCTTCGGCGGGTATGGCGTCCCCGTAACGAGCCCGCTTGCAGAAACCGACTGGCTCGCCGAGTCGCTGCAGTGGGACGAGGAAGACGACGCCGACCCTTCGGTGCCGTTCTTCGGTACGGACGGCAATCTCGCGGTCGAAGACGTGCGTTCGGAGTTTCGATCCAACGGGTTCAAGTACAGCTCGGACAATAAACTCATCTCACAACACCGCTAATGTTACGCGCACTCGCTTTCGAAGTCACTGTCGTCGTCCTCACGCTCTGTACAGTCGGTGCGGTCACGATCATCGGTCGGAGTCGACTCACGATGCTACGTTCGGAGTTAGCGCCTCGACTGCGTGATTCTGCACCGTATCTCACCGTGCTCATCGGGGTGTTAGTGATCAACTCGCTGGTCCGCGATTCGGCCCAGGGAGTATCGGAACTCATCGGCTGGAATATCACCGATACCATCGAAGCCATCGAGGGAGATTTTGTGGCGAACATCCAGACATTCGAGACAGAACTACTGACGATGTACTTCTCGAATGTGTATGTGTTTGGCTACGTGTTCTTGCTCGTCTTTCCCGTGTTAGCTTACGTTGCACTTCAACGCCGTGAGACGTTCAAGCGGCTCATCGTCGCCTACAGTCTCAACTACTTTCTCGGACTCCTTCTGTATATTTTGTTTGTCGCTTTCGGACCGCGGAACATCGAAGCCGCTGAGAACCTATTGTACAGCCCGAATCCGGAGTATCAGTTCCTCACGAGTGCGGTCAACACGAACACCAACGTCTTTCCCTCACTCCACACGTCGTTGTCCGCAACCGTTGCGATTTTCGCGTACAAAACGCGTGAATCCTATCCGCTCTGGTTCGTTGTCGCAAGCGGTATCGCGGTGAGCGTCATTGTCTCGACGATGTATCTCGGTATTCACTGGGCGACCGATGTGGTCGTTGGCCTCGGGCTTGCAGTGTTCTCGGTCGTCGTCGCCTATCGGTACGTTCCGTTCGACGACAAACAACTCCCGGACAGGTCCCAAATCCGTGCGTGGGTCGACAAACGCTTCAGTTGAGATAGTGCTCTGGTCGACGCGTTCGAAACAGTTCAGTTGAGATCGTTCAGCGAGCTAAACTCGTCGACGGGCATCACCGAATAGTCGACCGAGAGGGTGTCTTGAGTCGCTCGGATCTTGCCGACGAACGTCGATATCTCGGTGAGTTGGCCTTCGAGCACGAACAGCTCCATGCAGTAGTGGTTGCCAACGTGGCTATGGAAGTTCGAGGCGACAAGCGATTCGTGTTCGTGCCGCAGGTGCATCATCCGCTCTTCGACGCTTGTCGTCTCGTAGTTGAACAACACGGTGACAATGGCGATGAGGTCCCGGTCTTCGAGCCGCTTGTCTTCGAACTCGCCCAACAGATTGCGCGCGGACTCCCGGACGACCTCACTTCGACCTGTGTAGCCGTGTTCGTCGGCAAAGGTGTCGATTCGATTGAGTAGCTCTTCGGGCATTGAAACGCTAACGACTGTCATATATTAATTCATGAGCCGTTCAATAATAGGCTTTATTATATTTATCGTTGATGAGCATCTCTGTTCACAGAACTGCAGTTTCATATAGTATAATTGACGATTGTGGAGTAGATGATAAAGAGTTGCCTGAGCAGCGCTGTAAGGGATAGTCGGCGCGGGCTACTCTTCGTCGAACAGCGCAAATCAGAGATTTTCCAACTCGACTTCGCTTCGCTCAGTCGAACAACGCGAATCGGAGATTCACTGGCTCGATGAGGCTAGAGTGGTCAGCGTAACTTTTGAATATCGGTGAGGAACTTTTTGATCCAACCATTCGCAAATCCAAGACGTTGAGAGAGATCTAAGAATGTGTCAGTGACAAACTGTTTGAAATGCTCTCGATTCTCGAAGATTTGTGGTGAAATCTTTCGTTTGAGGCTCTTCCAGATCGGCTCGATGGCATTGAACATCGGTGAATACGGCGGGAGGTAGTTGGATAGCAGTTCCATGCCGAGACGATTTCGTAGCAGTCTCATAGATCGTTCACCAGTGCTGAACTACTGTGTCGCTGGGGAGTCACGGATCAACGGAATCGATAGATTCCGTGATCCGCAC
>NZ_JAQFWV010000026.1:0-39351 GCF_056175805.1 Halohasta sp. A2
GCGACGCCGTGCGAGCGCTGGGCTGGTATCGGCAGTTCCGTGAAATTGTCCTGATGTTCGCCATCATCAACATAGAACCACTGTGTGAACCGCTGTAACCGTGACTCAGCATCTATTCAACAGAGCAGTCTTGAACGTAATACAATGGCTAAAACGGACGGTCGACACGTGACACAGTATCAGTCCTTGTGAGGCCCGGTGGTCCGAGGTTCTCGTCGAAACCCACCCGTCGACCGCAACCGATGGGACTTATTGGGTGGCCGAGAAAGCCGAATCCACGAGAATGTCGACACTCCAATCCGAAATCACCGACCTCTGGAACCGCTACGACGACGGCCTCACCGCCGACGACGCGACCGACGAGGACCTCGCCACCCTCGATGTCTTTCTCGAAGCCCTCGAAGCCGGTGAGGTCCGGTCAGCAGAAAAGACCGGCGATGACGTGACCTCCTGGGAGGCCAACGCCTGGGTCAAACAGGGGATTCTCCTCAACTTCGGCCTGCGACACACCGAGGCCCGGAGTTATGGTGGCGTCGACTACCACGACGTCCTCCCCCTCCGCCAGACCGCTGATCTCAACGAGCGCGGCACCCGAAATACGCCCAACGGCACCGCGATCCGCCGCGGTTCGTACCTGGGAGCAGACTGCATCATGATGAGTCCCTCCTTTGTCAACATCGGCGCGTACATCGGCGACGGCACGCTGGTCGACTCCTGTGATACGGTCGGCTCCTGTGCCCAGTTAGGGAAAAACGTGAAGCTGGGTGCGAACACGCTAATCGGCGGCGTTCTTGAGCCTGTAGAGGGCGCTCCGGTTATTATCGAGGACGGCGTCTCGCTCGGCGCTGGCTGCCGTGTGACTTCGGGCTTCAAGATCGGTGAAAACTCGATCGTTGGCGAAAACACCTTACTTACCCCGCGGATTCCGGTCTACGACCTCGTTGAGGAGGAAGTCATCTACGGTCACCTCCCATCGGAGCGACGAGCGTTCACCCGCTACGTCGAGTCGTCGGTCAGCGACCACGAGCTGTTCGATGGCGGGGCCTACAAGCCAGCAGTTGTCGCCACGGGTGTCGAAGAAGAGACGCTCGAAGCAACCCAGCGTGAAGACGCGCTGCGAGAGTAGTTACCGGCGCGTCCGCTCTGGCCATTAAGTTCTGTCTCAGCCAGCGATGACTCATTACGAGAGATCGTCGACCGTCCGTGCGACGAGCAAACAGCCCTCACAGCAGTACTGCCCCTCGATGTCGGGGTCGGTGATCGGCAGCGTCGGCAGCGGGAGCTCACAGAGCGTACACGTCGACTCTCTTGTGTCCGAATCGGTGTCTCCCATGGCTCGTGTGCTTCCTACTGGTCCCGTGCTCAAGAGAGTGGCTGATAGAACGGGATCGACGGATGGGGGAGGTGAATCCCGTACAGCATCAGCCCGTGCTGCAGCGGGAGGTAGCCGAGGACGAGAAAGCTCACGCCGAGGACGCGGTGTAGCTGCGTTCTAGTGGCAGGCGAGACCGATCCGATGGCCGTTCCATATAAAAACAGGGTCGGAATCGTCCCGAGTCCGAGGACGGCCAGAAGCAGCGCCCCCCGGACCGGCTCGCCGAGTGCGAACACCGCGAGATACGCCGGATAAATGATGGGACACGGCAGCAGGCCGTGGACCGCACCGAGCCCGAAGATCCGGGGCGTCGAGGCCCACCGGTCGACCCGCGAGACGAGCAGGCTCGTGACGCGCTGGAAGGCAGTGCCGAAGACTGGAACCGAGTGGCCCATCCCACTTCCGCCGCGGATGTACGAGAGCCCGCTCCAGATGATCGCGATACCAACGGCGATGCCGACAGTTCCTCGAACAGAGTCGCCGACGGACGCGACCGCGTCGACGGAGGCGAACGTGCTCGCACCGAGCAGGCCGAACAGGCCGCCAATGAGGCCGTAGCTGGTAGCCCGACCGAGATTGAACAGGCCGTGCTGGCGGGCTTCGTACCACGACAGGCCGGTTCCTTCCTCTGCCTCGCCACTGAACCGGTCGGCGTAGACCGTCACGAGCGGCCCGCACATCCCGAGACAGTGGACGCCCGCTAGTAGCCCAACAAGCAGAAAGACGAGCAGGTCGGCAGTTGCGTCGACGCCGAGGAGAGACACGACCATACGTTACTGCGAGGGGGCTGGCTCGCCGGAGTCGACGCTCACGCGGTCGTGGATGTGGCCCTCGCGGTGTCGGAGGTGGCTCGGCGTCCGGTCGTTCGAGACCGCCAGCAGTTCGGCGACGATGCTGTGGGCGATCTGATACGGCGAGCCGCCGCCGAGATCGAGGCCGATCGGCGTATACAGCGTCGACAACTCGGCCTCGGTGAGCGTCCGGCCCTCGGCGTCGAACTCCTCGCGTATCTTCTCGAAGCGCTCGTGGGGGCCCATCAGTCCGATGTACGGGGCCCCGGAATCCAGCAGCGCCTCGACGGTCAGTCGGTCGTCGATGAAGTTGTGGGTCATGACGACCGCGTGGGTCCGCTCGCCGAGGTCGAGTTCGTCGCCGACGGCTCCGGGCGAGGTCGTGATCGTCTCGTGGGCTGCCGGGAACCGGGCCTCAAGGTCGACGCCGCCGCGGAAGCCGACGACAGTTACATGGAAGTCGCTCTTTACGGCGAGTTCGGTAACCGGGCCGATGTCGTGGCCCGACCCGAAGACGACCAGTTCGGTCGGCGCTTGCAGGCCGTCGACGAACACGCTGTACTGGTCGCCGTTGAGCTCTATGTCGACGGTATCGGCCTTGCCACGCTCGGCGAGTTCGGCGGCAGGAGCCGCAAGCGACTCGGGCCAGTCGACGGCTGGCTCCCCTGACGGAGTCAGCAGTCGACCTTCGTCGGGGGCGTAGTACGCACGGCTGCCGCGGCGAAGTGAGCCGGAATCGTCGCCATCGCCCTCGTTGTCACCCTCATCTTCGCCATCCAAGACGGTGAGCACGGCGATATTGCGGCCCGCTGCAAGCGCGTCGACGGCCGGGCGGTAGCTGTCGTCCAGCGGCTCCAGCAGCACGTCGAGGACGCCGTTGCAGCCGATGCCGAGCCCCCAGACGTCGTCTTCGTCGTCCATCAGATCGTAGGTGATGAGTTCCGGACGGCCGGACTGCCGGACCGACTCGGCGGCGGCGATGAGTTCGTCTTCGAGACAGCCAGCGGTGATACTGCCGACGCCCATCCCGGCCTCCTCGATGAGCATCTTCGCCCCCGGTCGTCGGTAGGCGCTGCCCTCGACGTCGACGATGGTTGCGAGCACGTCGGCGGTCTCGCCGCTGAGTCGGTCACGGATTCGCTGTAGCACCTCGGTCTCCGGTACGCTCCAGTTTTGCTGTGTCATTGTTGGGTTGGGTGGTCAGTCACGCAGTTGTGGTTCGGTCAAATCGAGTCGGTTGTCTCTCGGGCGTTCGGCCGAGACGAAGACTTTCTCGACGCCCGCGGTGTGAAGCTCCGTCCCGCAGGCAGCCGTTCGGACGGCCGCCCGCACGCGCTCGGGGTCGACAACGACCGCCCCGGCGACGATGTCGACGCCAGCCGCGAACACCGGATCGGGAAGAAACGACGTGGTCGCGCCGATCAGGACGGTCGTCGCTTGGGGCGGGACGGCGTCGAGATACTCCTCGAAACCGCCGTAGACGAGCGTCGAGCCAGTGATAAAAACGACGTCGGCGTCGGCCATCGCCGCCTCGGCCTCCTCGGGCCGGAAACTCGTCAGGCGAACCCCCTCTGGGGCCGGGATGTCGTCGATGTCGACCGCAGTGCGTTCGATGACGCGAACGTCGACATCGGCGAACTTCCGCAATGCGGGTTTAAAAAGGCCGACCGTCGTGATCGTCTCGACGGCCGGATCCAGCAGCGCCATTGGATCGCCCGTTTGCCAGTCGATGTAGGGAGTCGACAGCGCGTTGATCGCCGCGAGGCCGACGGCGGTCCGCATCCGCGAGCCGTCCTTCTGCGCCGACTTTGCCCCGGTCGCCCAGTCGACGAGCGTGTCGATGTCTCGCCCGACGGTCGACACCGTGTCTCCGGGCGGCCGATGGGCGAGTCCGGCGGCGGTTGCGTCCTGCTCGCCACCGACTCCCCCGAGTTCGACCATGATTGTCTTCTCACCGACGGTTACGCGCTGTAGCGTCGCGTCGTTGAGCGCGCCCATCGTGCGGAGTCGGTCGACAACGGCCGAGACGATCGGGTCGCTCACGATTCGGCACCCCCGCGTTCGTTGCGTTCGGTGTCGGCGTCGCTCGCCCGTTGGATTCGACGCAGGTCGTGTTCGTAGCCGATCGGGCCACCGAGTCCGTGGCGTTCGATCTGGCGGGCCACCTCGTCGAGATCGGCGGGCTCGGCAAAGCCGAACAGCCCGTCGACGAAGGGCAGACAGGTCGCCATTCCTCTCGATCTGGGTTCGTAGGCCGGTGAGACCGCCAGCGGATTGAGCCAGACGATCCCGTCGCCCCGGCGAGCGAGCCATGTGATACCCGCTTCCAGCGTCGACTGGTCGCCGACATCGAGGCCGTCGCTGACCACGACGACGACGGTTCGGTTGTCGACCGCGTGGGGATGTTTCGTTCGAAGTGTCTCGAAGGCTGCGCCGATCTGCGTGCCGCCGCCCCACTCGATCTCTGCGGCACGGAGTGCGGCGGCTGGATCGCCCGCCGCGCGTGCGAACACGTCGGTCGCGTCGACGAGATCGGTATCGAACAAGAAGACGTGCCCGCGGCGGGCGGTCCGCTGGAGCCGCTCGGCGAACGCAAGGAGTGTCTCGCGGTCGATGGTATCGAGGACCGACCCGCTGACGTCGACCAGCAGACAGCATCGTCGTTCGGTCGGCACCGCCTCGCGGGTCGGCAACTCCATCGGCGTGCCGCCGGTCGAGAGGCTCTTGCGAAGCGCCTGCCGACCGTCGACGCGGGTGCCGTTTTCGGCAGGGCGCGTCCGGCGACCCGGCACTGTTGCGATGGCTCGGCCGAACCGATCGATCGCCGCATGCTCGCGCTCGGTGGTCGACAGTCCGGTCGACGGCACGGCTTCGCGCCCCCCAACGGCGCTGTACCGGCGGGCGTCATCGCCCGCCTCGCCGTCGTCGACTGGTCGCTCGTGTGTCACCTGTTGTCGACTGGTCGAGATGAGCACGTCGACGGCATCGGGTCTCTCCCCCTCGTCGGCCGCATCTGGCGAGCCTCCCTCGTTGGGGTCGTCGACCCGTGGCGTCTCCTCGCGGTCGTCAGTGTCGAGAGTGACGGTCGTTCCCTCGGTGCCGTCGTCCTCGTCGAACTTCGGCCCCTCGTAGGTCGCGATCCGGTCGAGGCCGGTTCGGAGCCGGTGCCAAAAGGTCGGAAACGCCTCGTCGAACGTCTCGATGTCGGCCGATTCGGTCACAAGCGTCGCTCGCAGCGCGTCGGCGGCGACGGTTCGGTCGGCAAAGCCGACGACCGCGAGTGCCTCGGCGGCGTCGAGCGTGCCCGTCGTCGGGATGTCGACGCCATCGCGGCGGAGTTGAGTTATAAATCTGACGAGCTCGGTCCGGACGTGGGTGCGGGCCTCCTCGAAATCCGGAACGCCGTTGCTCGCGTCGGCGTTGTTGAACCCGCCTGACGATGGATTTCGCGGTGGGCTCATAGGTGGTTAGGATTCGATCTCGACGCGCGCTTTCGCCTCGGCGGCCGCCGCTTGCAGCCGTTCGAGCAGGTCGGTATCGAGTCGACTCACGTCTTCGACCTCCTTGAGCAGACAGCCGATGGTGCGTTCGATCTCGGCGGTCGTGATCGACTCGGCCGATCCTTCGGTCCGTAGCGCCGCGACGGCTCGCGCCCAGTCGAGCGTCTCGGCGACCCCCGGCCGCTTGAGGAACGATTCTTCGCGCAGGCGGGCGACGACTGCACAGACCTCGGCGGCGACCGCCGCGTCGAGCTCCGGCACCTTCCGGGAGACGATTTCGAACTCCGTCTGGATCGACGGCGGCTCGACGTGCAGGTAGAGACACCGCCGCTTGAGCGCGTCGCTGAGCCCCCGCGTTCGGTTCGACGTCAGAATGACAATCGGTCGCCTGTCGGCGCTGACGGTACCGAGTTCGGGAATCGACACCTGGAAGTCCGACAGCAGTTCGAGCAAAAAGGCCTCGAAGGCCTCGTCGGCCCGGTCGACCTCGTCGATAAGCAGGACGGGCGAGCGATCACCGCTGGCTCTGAGCGCGCGCAACAGCGGGCGCTCGAGCAGGAACTCGTCGTCGAAAACCGACTGCGGCCGGTCGTCTGATTGTGGTGTATCCGCGTCGACAGTGCCCTCGTCGGCCTGGACGGCGAGCAGTTGTTTCGTGTAGTTCCACTCGTAGAGCGCGTTTTCGGCGGTCAGCCCCTCGTAGCACTGCAGCCGGATCAGTTCAGTCTCGAAGGCGTCGGCGAGCACCTTGCCGAGTTCGGTCTTTCCGCTTCCTGGTTCGCCCTCGATCAAGAGGGGTCGACCGAGTTGAATCGCCAGCTGGACGGTCGTCACCACCCGGTCGTCGGCGACGTAGTTTTGCCGGTCGAACTGCTCGCGGAGCGTCGCTTCGTCCAGCGTCTCGAACGGCGTAACCGGTGTCTCGTCTCTCATGATGGGTGGGCCCCTTCGGCGCTCGAATCCGCTTCGAGATACTCCGCGGGATCGGTGCTGAAGCGGTCCGCACAGCCCGAACAGCAGAAGTAGTAGGTTCGGCCCTCGTGGTCGACGCTCGGCACATCGTCGGGGTCGACCGTCATGCCGCAGACGGGGTCGATATGCTCATCGGTCTCAGCGTCGTCTCCGGCGGTCTCGGTCACGTCGGTCGACGCGACGGTCTCACCGAGCGCGCCCGCGTCGGCCCGAACCGAAACGAGTTCGGCGAGCAGGCTCGCGGCGATTTCCGCGGAACTCCGCGCGCCGATGTCGAGCCCGGCGGGGTTCGTGACCGCCGCCCGCACGTCGTCGGGATCGCGGTCGATAAGCCCGGCAGCGTGGTCGATAACCTCCTCGGCGCGGGTTGTACTTGCGATAAGCCCGATGTAGGGTGCCGCTGTGAGCACTCCCGCGGCCACCCCACGGGCGTCGTAGCCGCCCATTGAGGCGACGACGACCAAGGGGTTCGGCCCGATGGCATCGGCGATGGCTTCCGGATCGTGCGTGCGAATCACGGTCGTTCCCTCCGGTAGTTCGTCCGAACTGGCGTCGGGGTCGACGACCGTGAGGTCGAACTCGAGTTCGGCCGCGAGTCGACACAGCGAGCGGGCAATCGGCGAGCCACCTACGACGAGCAGTTTCGTAGTCGGAATCACCGGCTCGATGAACACCTCCAAGGTTCCCTCGCTGTGGCACATCATCGGGAACGCCGTGAGGCCGGGACGGTCGATCTCGTCGGGGTCGGGTGCGATGCCGATCAGTCGCGGCTCGCCGTCTTCGAGCGCCGCGTTTGATTCCTGGATAACCCGCGACTGGGCACAGCCCGCGCCGCCGATCCAGCCGATGAGCTCGCCGTCTGCGGTGACGAGCGCGCGGTCGCCGACGTTCGCCGACACTGGTGGCTCCCGGCGGACGATTGTCGCTCTCGCGTAGGGCTCGCGGTTCGATTGCAGCGACTGCTCGCGGGCCTCAAGCGAGTCGACCGAGTCGGCGGTGTCTGTCCCTTTGTTAGGTTTCATGGCAGGTCCGTGTTCGTGACCGCATAGCGGTGTCGACGACTGCCATCAGTCGTCGGCCGGTTCGTCGCTCACCTGCGGGTCGGCGTCGAACGTAAACGCATCGGCGGGATCGGTGGTGAGCCCCGCCTCGTTGAGTTTCTCCCAGACGACATCCGGCGTCATCGGCATCTCGATGTGGGTGATGCCAGCATGCGCCATTGCGTCGACGACCGCGTTGACGATCGCTGGTGGCGAACCAACCAGCGGCGACTCGCCGACACCCTTCGCGCCGATTGGGTGATGCGGCGACGGCGTGACGGTGTGGCCCGTCTCGAAGTTCGGGATCTCCATGGACGTCGGCAGCAGGTAGTTCATGAAGTCGCCGCCGGTGATGTTGCCGTTGTCGTCGTAGGTGACGTGCTCCATCATTGCCGAGCCGATTCCCTGGGCGAGCCCGCCGTGGATCTGGCCGTCGATGATCATCGGGTTGATCCGGTTGCCACAATCGTCGACCGCGACGAACTTCTCGAAGTCGACCTCGCCGGTCTCGCGGTCGACCTCAACGATCACGATATACGAGCCAAAGGGATAGGTCATCTCCGGCGGATCGTAGTAGTTGATCGCCTCCAGTCCAGGATCCTGGCCTTCGGGTTTGTTCATGTAGGCACCGGCGGCGATCTCGGTGATCGTGATCGACCGATCCGGCGCGCCTGTGACGTGGAACTCACCGCTTTGGCGGTCCCACGTGATGTCCTCCTCGGCGGCTTCGAGTTCGTTCGCGGCAATAGCTTTCGCCTTCTCGCGAACCTTGCGCGAGGCGATAGCTGCGGCCGCCCCCGCGACGGGCGTACTCCGCGAGCCGTAGGTTCCCAGCCCGTAGGGATCGGTGTCGGTGTCGCCGTGTTCGACGGTGATGTTGTCGACGTCCATGCCGAGTTCTTCGGCGACGATCTGGGCGAAGGTCGTCTCGTGGCCCTGGCCCTGTGTCTGGACCCCAACTCTGACGGTCGCGTTGCCGGTCGGATGGACCCGGATTTCGGCGGAGTCGAACATCTCGACGCCCGCGATGTCGCAGGTCTTGCCCGGCCCTGCGCCGACGACCTCCGTAAAGGAGGAAATGCCGATGCCGAGGAGTTTGTCGGCGTCCTCGTCGATCCGGCGCTGTTGTTCTTCGCGGTAGTGGTCGTAGTCTGCCATATCGAGGGCCATGTCGAGCGCACCCTCGTAGTCGCCCGAATCGTAGTTCCACCCGGTCGGACTCTCGTAGGGGAACTGATCGGGTTGGATGAAGTTCTTCCGCCGGAGTTCGGCGGGGTCCATCTCGAGTTCGTCGGCCAGCACCTTGATCATCCGCTCGATGAGGTAGACCGCCTCGGTGACCCGGAACGAACACCGGTAGGCGACGCCGCCCGGCGCGGTGTTGGTGTAGGCCGCTGTCAGCGAGCCGTAGGCTGTCTGCACGTCATAGGAACCGGTGAAGATATTGAAGAACCCCGCGGGGAACTTCGAGGGTTGGGCGACCGCGTTGTACGCGCCGTGGTCGGCGAGCACGTCGGTGCGGACCGCCTGAATCTTCCCGTCTTTCGTCGCGGCGAGTTCGCCCGTCATGTTGTAGTCGCGGGCGAAGCCGGTCGACTGGATGTTTTCAGAGCGCTCTTCGACCCATTTCACCGGCTCTTCGAGCACGTACGATGCGGCTGCGGCGACGACGTAGCCGGGATAGATCGGCACCTTGTTGCCGAAGCCGCCGCCGATGTCGGGGCTGACGATCCGGATCTTGTGTTCCGGAATGCCCGAGACCTGCGAGAACAGCGTCCGGTGGATGTGGGGTGCCTGCGAGGTCATGTGGACGGTGAGTTTGTCCTTGCCGGGGTCGTAGTCGCCGACCGCCCCACAGGTCTCGATCGGTGCGGGATGCAACCGCTGGTAGAGCATCTGCTCGGAGACTGTGACGTCGGCCTCCTCGAAGGCTTTATCAGTGGCTTCCTTGTCGCCGGTCTCCCAGTCGAGACAGTGGTTGTCTTCCTTGCCCTCGATGTCGTCGCGGATCAGCGGCGCGTCGTCTTTGAGCGCGTTTTCCGCACCGATGACGGGGTCCAGGACTTCGTAGTCGACGACGACCTTTTCGGCGCCGTCCTTGGCCGCATACCGGTCTTCGGCGATCACTGCCGCGACCTCTTGGGACTGGAACTTGACCTTGTCGTTGACCAGGACGTCCTGGGTGTCGGACATCAGCGTCGGCATCGTTGCCAGATCGTATTCGAGCAAGTCCTCGGCAGTGAGGACGGCGACGACGCCGTCGACCTCGAGGGCGCGGGACTTGTCGATGTCCTTGATCCGCGCGTGGGCGTGCGGGCTGCGAACGATATCGCAGTGCAACATCCCCGGCTTTTTGATGTCATCAATGTAGTTGCCGCGGCCGGTGATGAACCGCTGGTCTTCTTTGCGCTTTACGTCCTGGCCCATCCCGCCGCGGCCGTGGCCGCAGTGTGTTTCGGGATCGGGGCCGCCGTCTTCCGACTGTGTGAATTGTTCTGAATCACTACTCATACTGAGTCACCTCGTGAGGCGTCGTGGTCGCGGTCGGTCGACAGACCGCCGCAACAGTTCTCGACGCCACAGAACGATCCGGTATTGCCGTCGACCGACTCGGCGGCTGCGCCAGCGTCGACGGTTTCGAGCGAGTCGGCGACGATCGCCTCGATGCCGCCATCGGTGGCGGTGACCTCGTCGAGTTTGTCAGAGGCGTACTGGATCGATTTGACGATGTTCTGGTAGCCGGTACACCGACAGAGGTTGCCGCTGATGGCCTCCCGAATCTCGTCTTCGCTCGGGTCGGGATTCTCGTCCAACAGCGCTTTGCCGGACATGATCATACCGGGCGTACAGTAGCCACACTGCAGGCCGTGTTCCTCGCGGAAGCCTTCCTGGAGCGGGTGGAGTCCGTCGACCGACTCGGGGAGCTCTTCCATCGCTTCGACGGTGGTGATCTCGCTGCCGTCAGCCTGGGTCGCGAACATGAGACAGGACTTGATCGGTTTACCGTCGGCAACGACCGTACAGGCCCCGCAGTTGCCGGTATCACAGCCGATGTGCGTGCCGGTCAGATCGAGTTCCTCGCGGATCGCATGCACCAGCAGCATTCGCGGTTCGACCTCGATTGTCTGTTCGGTTCCGTTGACTGTCAGCGTGATTTCTCGTGTGGCGCTCACTGTGTTACCCTCCGTTTGGTCATCCCTGCGCGTTCGGCGGCGTCGCCGAGTGCGCGTTGGGTGAGGACGTTGACCATCCGTTCTTTGTAGCTCGCATCGCCGTGTTCGTCGGATTCGGGGTTCGATTGGGCGGCGGCGAGTTCGCCCGCCTCGCGGAACAGCTCGCCAGTCGGGCGTTCGCCCACGAGGTGCTCTTCGGCGTCGGTCGCCGCCACGTTCGTGATGTCGACGGCGGTCAGCCCGATCCCGGCGGTTTCGATCGTCCCGTCCTCATCAAGTATGAGCCGCACGGCCGAACCGACCATCGCGTAGTCGCCCACCTTGCGTTTCAGCTTGTGATAGGCGCTGCCCTCCCGGTCGACCGGGATCGGTACGCGGAGTTCGGTCAGTATCTCGTTCTCGTCGAGCGTCGTGTCGTACGGCAGCAAGAACAGCTCGTCGGCGGGGATGACCCGCTCGCCGTCGGGGCCGTGGGCGACGGCTTCGCCCTCGTGGGCCAGCAGCACACTGCCCCAGTCGCCTTTCGGATCGGCCTGTGCGACCGAGCCAGCGATCGTCCCGCGGTTGCGGATCTGCGGGTCGGCCACCAGCGGCGCGGCGTCGGCGAAGCTGCCGTATTTCTCGGTGATCAGCTCGGAGTGTTCGATGTCGGCGTGCCGCGCGAGCGCGCCGATCTTCAGGTAGCCCTCGTCCTCTTTTAAATAGTCGAGCTCCTCGATCCCGTTGATGTCGACGATTGCGTCGGGCACCGCAAGCCGGAACCGAAGCATCGGCACCATACTTTGGCCGCCCGAGAGGATCGCGCGGTTGTCAAGCGTTTCGAGCAGGCTCACGGCCTCGGTGATCGTCGACGGCGCGTGGTGCTCGAAGGGGGCGGCTTTCATAACATCCCGCGGATCCGGTCGGTGATCCCGGATCCGGTCTCGTCGTCCATATCGGTCATCTGTGATTCGATGTTGCCGAAGAAGTTGCCGACGATCTTGTTGGCGACCGGTTTGATCACCCGCGAGCCGAGCTGGGCGATCCGCCCCGAGATGTCGGCTTCGGTCCACCACTCGATCCGTGAGCCCTCACTATCTTCGAGCGGATGAATCTGCATCCCCGAGTCCATGCTGAAACTACTACCGCTGGCGTTCCCGCTGCCTGTGGCGGTCATGATGAACTTCTCGTTGTCGCGCTCGTTGATCGTCACCGTCGTTTCGAACTTCGGCTTGACGCTGCCGACGCCGATCTGCATCAGCGCGGCGTACTTCTGTCCCTCTCTAAAGGCGCGGGCCACAACGTCGTCGGGGTCGGCCTCCGGCAACGTTTCGAGCCCTTCTTCGTCCGCGTAGTCGTCGAAGCTGAAGTCGTCGTCCATCGGCGTGATGTACTGACAGCCCTTCAGTGCGTTTCTGACCGCGATTGGGTCCGAAAGGACGATCCACGCCCGCTCCGGCGGCACCGATTCGAGTTCGAACTCCCCATCGAACTCCATTTATGACCACCCGGCTGTGCACGCGGTCTGGTCGACTACTCCCCGACGCTGTTTTATATACTCTGTCACTACGTGCATACTATTACCACAATTTATGTTTACAGACACGAAGCAATTAAGTGTTGTTGTTAATCATGATAGTTATTCGAAGATATCTGTTGCATTCGACGACCCGACCGGGGACAACAAATGAGTGATAATGAGCACGGAAACGGACACGACCACGGCGGCGAGGACCTGATCGACCTCGACGGGGCCGTCGACCACGTCCAACGGCTTCGAGCCGAGTTTCTCGACACCGTGGCACCCGAACAGATCACAATCGACGACCTGCCAGGACGGGTGCTTGCCGACCCGATAGACGCGCCGGTCGATATTCCTACCGAGAGCTTCGCGACGATGGACGGCTTCGCGTTCGATGCGACCGACGACTATCCACTCACGGTCGTCGACGAGGCGATGTTTCCCGAAAGCGAGTCGACGGCGCTCGACGCCGGGACGGCGGTGCGGATCGCCACCGGCGCGCCGCTGCCGGAGTCGGCCAACGCGGTGCTCAAACGCGAGGAGGCGGTCGTCGAGAACGGACAGCTCACAGGAACCCGAATCGAGCCGGGCACCTACGTCTACCGGCGTGGCAGCAACGTCGCCCGCGGCGAGCGACTGTTCGAGGCGGGCGAGCGACTCGCCGCAAAGGACACCTTGCTTCTCGGCGATCTCGCTGTCGACGAGGTAAATGTTCGAAAGCGGTTTTCGGTTGCCCTGCTGGCGACCGGCACGGAGATCCACGAGGGGCGACACCGCGATCTCGACTCGCCGATGCTCGCCGGACTCATCGGCGCGTGGGGCCACAAGGTCACCTACGAGGGGTCGGTGCCCGACGTCGACGACCGCGTGACCGAGCGGATCGACGAGTTGGCCCGCGAGTACGACGTCGTCGTTACGACCGGCGGCACCAGCGTCGGCGACAAGGACTACGTGATCAGTGCGCTGGCCGACCTCGGCGAGGTGCTGTTTCACCGGGTCCGGATCCGGCCGGGCAAACCGGTTGCGGTCGCCCGACTCGACGATCACGATGCGGTCGCCGTGGCGATCCCCGGCAAACCGGTCGGTGCCTACCTCGTGACAGCACTGGTCGCTCGACCCTTCTTTACGGGCGACGCGTCGCTGCCGACCCACGCGGCGCGATTTGCTCGCGACGTCGACATCGCCACTCCTGGATTCACCTATGCGATCCCAGTCACCCTCGATGGAAAGACGGCGATGCCATTGGGTCACGTCGACTCGCCGCTTTCGGTCTACGACCGGCAGTTCGATCCCAGCGTGTTGTCCTCAAGCACACGTGCGAGTCGGGCCGACGGCTTCGTGTTGACGTCCGACGCGATTGCCGCCGACGAGCGGGTAGACGTCGTCCCGGCATCGGCACTCGAACGATGACCGACAACGAGACTCAGTCGACTAAATCAGAGCCGCCAATCATTGAACTCGACGACGAACCCGTCGATTCAGCCGCCCGCCGCCCGAGGGTCGCCGGAATCGTGCTAGCCGCCGGGACGAGCAGCCGGTTTGGGGCCGAAAACAAGCTGCTGGCGACCGTCGACGGCGAGCCAATCGTCCGTCATTCGCTCCGAACGCTCCTGGAGAGCCCAGTAGAGCCGGTCGTGGTCGTTCTCGGCCACGAGGCCGACCGCGTTCGGCAGGCTCTCGGCGGACTCGACGTCGAAACAATCGTCAACGAACGTTACGAGACTGGTCAGGCCTCATCAGTCCAGACTGGTATTGCAGCCCTCCGCGAGGGGGACGAAGCGGACGACGATATCAACCCCGAGGCGGCGATCATTGGGCTCGGCGATATGCCCTCGGTCGATCCGACAACGGTCGAAATGATCCTGGACGCCTATGCCCGCGGCGTCGGCGACGCCATCGCGCCAGCCTATCATGGGTCTCGCGGCAACCCGGTGTTGTTCGACCAGCGGTTTTTCGACGCGCTTGCGGCTGTCGACGGTGACGTTGGGGGCCGAGAGATTCTTCTGACAAACGAGGCGAGTGCGCTCGTCGCGGTCGACGACCCGGGGATCCGCCGAGATGTCGACCGCCCCGATGATCTGGACTGAACGAGAAATAAACCGTTACTCTGCGTCGAGTTTTTTGACGATGATCTTTCCTTCTTCGACGTGCCATTCGACCCGGTCGCCCGCGCCAATATCGAGGAAGTTTCGAACCGGTTTGGGGACCGTCGTCAGGTTCTTTTCGGAGATTTTCGTGTTGGTGAGCGTACCCATCGATACTCATTATTTCCCTAGGCAATACATAGCTTACGCTATACAATTGGTCTCAGGTCGAGAGCAGTAACCGAACGCCGGCTGGAGTTATCCGGTCGAATACCACCGGTGTGCGCCGCCGTCGGAGGCTTTCGTATAGTCCAGGTCGTACCGGCCGGATTCGATAAGCACGGGTCCGGTAACGTAGGTATGATCGCTTCCCTCGACTGGCCGGAGGAGGTCGCGGTCGGCCATCGTCGACAGCACGTCGCGAACGGTTCGCTCGTAGCCGGGAACCAGATTCGCCTCCTGCATGACGCCGTCGACGTCGACGCGACCTTTGAGAAACGCCAGGCGGATCGCCGAGACCCATGCAGGTTCGCGCTTGGTTTCCCGACACATACTGCTGTAGTCGTAAGCCTCCATATTATAGTTGCTGTGACAAACTGGGCTGTCGGTGGGTGGTCGGCAAGGGATGGCGGATCCGGCAGACATATGTGCGTGTCACGAAGTACATTGGTAACGACTATCAACTCGTCGTCACTCGTTGCGGTCGGTACGGCGAGTCGATCTGCTCCCGTTGCGTCCAATAGAGTCCGTATTGTCGGGGTCTCAGTTGGAGGGAGCACACACTGCGCCGGTGTGGGCGTCGCACGCTGACCAGCCGAAACCATGAGCACTCTGAACCACGCAGTCGCCTTCGAGAAGTACCACGGAACTGGCAACGACTTTCTACTTGTAGACGCCACCGACCCGGTCGCCGACCGGAGCGCGTTCGCAACAGCCCACTGCGACCGGTCGACCGGCGCTGGACGCGATACCGAGGGCCAAACGGGCGCGGACGGCGTGCTGTTTTTGCACCTCGAAGACCGCTTTTCGCCGCCGAGAGTCGTGATGACGCTCGTCCAGCCGGATGGCTCTGTCGCGCCCACCTGCGGTAACGGCGCGCGGTGTGCGGCCGTCTGGGCGATGGACCAGACCGGTTCGGACTCGGTGATGATCGACACGCAGGTCGGAACGCGCCGTGCGACGCGCGTCGACGACGGCATCGCCGTCGAGATGGGCGAGCCGACGTTCGATCCGAACCGCCTGCCGCTCTCGCGGAGCCGAACCGAGCCGCTCATCGAGGAATCCGTCGAGGGGCTCACCGTCACGGCGGTCAACACGGGCGTTCCACACGCGGTCGCCTTCGTCGACGACATCGACGCCGTCGACGACATCGAGGCGGTCGATATCGATGCAGTCGCCCCAGCCGTTCGCCACGCCGACGTCTTTCCCGCCGGCGCGAACGTCACTCTCGCCGAACAGGTCGAGTCCACTTCCCAAGGTGTCCCACGATTCCGCCAGCGGAGCTACGAGCGAGGAATTGAAGGCGAGACACAGGCATGTGGAACCGGCTCAGTGGCGATTGCGGCGGCCGCCAGCCGCACCGGCCGAATCGACTCGGCCGCGCCGGTCGACATCTCGCTTCCCGGTGGCGAACTCCACATCTCGGCAACTGACCGCGGCGAGCTCCTGTTGACTGGGGCAGTCACCCACGAGTTCGATGGCGACGCTTCGGCGACAGTAGCCGAGGACTAACGCCAAGCTCACGAAAGTAGTGGTCGACTACCCGAACGCCAAAATAAAACGGCATCTCGGGCTATCGTGATTCGAGATCCCGAGACGAACGATTTGTGAGCGTCGTTTGCTGCTGTACACAGTGCTGCAAATATTTTCTACCCGTTGTTCTTCGGACTACTCTTACTCGTCCTCCTCATCTGCATCATCCTCTTCGGCTGATTCGTCCTCGGCTGCGTCGTCTTCCTCGTCCTCTTCGTCTTCTTCGTCCGCATCATCCTCTTCGTCCTCTTCGTCCTCTTCGGCTTCTTCGTCTTCATCGTCGGCTTCCTCAGCGTCGGTGTCGTCTTCTTCGTCTTCTTCGTCCTCTTCGTCTTCCTCGTCTTCTTCGTCTTCTTCGTCCTCTTCGTCTTCCTCGTCTTCTTCGTCCTCTTCGTCTTCCTCGTCTTCTTCGTCCTCTTCGTCTTCCTCGTCTTCTTCGTCCTCTTCGTCTTCCTCGTCTTCTTCGTCCTCTTCGTCCTCTTCGTCTTCTTCGTCCTCTTCGTCTTCTTCGTCTTCTTCGTCTTCTTCGTCTTCTTCGTCCTCTTCGTCTTCTTCGTCCTCCTCGTCTTCTTCGTCTTCTTCGTCTTCTTCGTCTTCTTCGTCTTCTTCGTCTTCTTCGTCTTCCTCAGCGTCAGTTTCACTGGGCTGCAGTTCGAAGTCGACTGTCATTGTGTCGTCCGATTCGATAGTAACATCTTGGCTCTCGTCTGCGTAGTCATCCGCGCCGACAACAACCGTCTGCTCATCGGCCGGGACGCCTTCGATGGTGTAGGCTCCGTCTCCATCGGTCCTCGACGAACTGTCGGTGTCCTGGACCGAAACGGTCGCCCCCTCGACCGGCTCGCCGGTCTCGGCGTCAGTGACCGATCCAGCAACAGTGCCGTTTTCGTCGTCTGTATCAGACTCGGTGTCTTCAATCTCGATGGTTAGTTCTTCCTCTCCGTCGAGGGTGACTGAGCGGTCTTCGTCGGTCTCGCCGGTCAACGTCCACGTCCCCGGACCAAGCGTCTCGGTAACGGTTTCTCCGGCGGGAACAGAGAACTCGCGCTCGTCGTCGTTCTCGGCGAGAACCACCACGTCGGTGTCTCCTGGATTCGTAATCGAGCCGTTTGTCCCTTCAACTGAGACTGACAGATCAAGCGGCTCTTGGGCGTCCTCGTCTATCGTGATCGACAGCGACTCCTCATCCGAAAGGTCGACCGAGCGACCGTCTTCGGTTTCTGCGGTGAGTGTGTACTCACCCGGCGAAAGTGACTCGCTGGCCGACTCCTCGGCTGGTAGCGTGAGGGTCCGGTCGTCGTCCTCGGTGGTTTCGCTCGCTATCGTGACGATCACTGCTACGTCGTTCGGATTATCAATCGTAACCGAATCGTTGTCGACCGAGACAGAAAGCGACTCAAGCTCGTCGGATTCATCCGAGTCGTCTGAGTCATCTGGGTCATCCGATTCGTCCGATTCATCTGAGTCATCCGTCTCGGGATTCTCGGCGACGCTTTGGGCCTCGTTGATGATCGTCGTCGACTGCTGGACATCGTTTTCGACCGAGATCTGAACGGTGTCAGCCGCCGCCCGCTCGGTTTGGCTCTGGGTCTGTTCGATGCTCACCTCCTGTTGTTGGGTCAGTGTGACCGCTCCCAGGCTCGCTCCCTGGGCGGCCGACTGGATCTGCACAATGCTTGCCTCCTCAGGCTGGGAGATCGCGCCAGTCGCCGCGCTCTGTGTGATGGTCTGGATCTGGATGATCGTCACCTGCTCGACGTTCGAAAGTATCCCCACACAGGCCCCGCGAGCCGCAGCCTGAACCTGTGAGACGCTGGCTTCCTGGCTCTGGGTGATCGCTCCGGTCGACGCAGCCATCGAGGCCTCCTGGACCTTCTTTGGATCTTCAACCGGGCGTTCGGTGCCACCGCCAGCAGCGCCGAAGGCTGCGGCTTGGCGCTGGTCGAGGCTCACCTCTTGGGATTGTGTCAGCGCACCGTAGGTCCCACCCTGTGCGGCCTCCTGGATCTGTGTCACGGTCGACGTTTCGGACTGGGCGGCTCCCTGGGTTGCTCCGGCTGCCCCACCAACCGCCACGTACTGGATCTGGGTGACGTCGGCGTCCTGGTGCTGGGCAACACTGCCGTGGGCTGCGCCGTAGGCCGCGCTCTGGATCTGTGTTGCGTTGGCGTCCGCCGACTGTGAGAGCGACCCGGCAGCACCGCCGTACACGGCTGACTGAAGCTGGCTGGCGTTGGCCGTCTGGCTCTGCAACAACGCGCCGTGGCTCGCGCCAGCACTGGCGTCCTGGATCTGTTCGGCCGAGGCATCCGGATTCTGTGCGGCCGCGTGGACCGACGCTGCAATCACTGCCTGTTCGGCGTCCGACGAAACGGTCACACCGCGTGCTTCAGCGCGTTCGATTCCCTCATCAGCCCCTGTTTCGGCTGCCTCACGAGCCTCCGCAGAGAGGTCAGGTTCGCTATCTACGTCCACCTCGGCGAGGGCAATCAGCTCCTCGCTAATCGGATTGTAGTCGACCGTTTCCGAGGGCGAGTCATCGACCTGGGCTTGTTGTCCGGCCGGTAGTGCTTGGTGTTCGGTCGACGGAGTCGACTCCGCGTTAGCGGGCCCCGCGACGCCGAATGGGGCGACACTGAGACCGAAGATAACGACCAGAACGACCAAGAATATAACTGCCTGGCGTCCGGCTCGCTGGAGGCGTGTTATGAGTCGGTCGACAGGTGGGTGGATCGAACTCATTTGACTGCCTCCCAGCCAGTGGCTGTTTGCCCACCAGAGCCCAGGGTGGGTTTTTTTGTACCAGTGCCGTCTCGCTCGGTCTCCGAACGCACGTCGACGACTCCGAGCCGAACGCGGTCGGGACGCTGGGTATTCGTGGCAGAACCCATGCTAGCCAGTAGCAGTCATCTACTGTAAAACGGATTCACAACCATCATGTGTTTCAGCTAATTTTGTCTGTTCTGTTTCTAATGACTAACTTTGCGTCCGCTACTACCGATTTGTGGCCCAGATGGCGTCGACGCCACCTCGGTGACGAACCAAAGCATTGAACGCCTGAGCGACCTGAACCCGAACAATGGCCGATTCGGATCTCCAAAGTTCGCCTGCCGTCCGTCGACTCGCCGACTGGGACGACACACAGCTACAGTCGCTTGCCGACGAGTACGAGACGCCACTGTACGTCACCGATCTCGACCGCGTCAAAGAAAACTATCTCCGCTTTTCGTCCGTGTTCCCCGATGCGCACGTGATGTACGCGGCGAAAGCCCACACAGGCAGGTCAGTGCTCGAAGCGCTGCTCTCGGTTGGCGCGGACATCGAGTGTGCGGCGTGGGGCGAACTCCAGCGGTCGATTGACGCCGGGGCCGACCCGAACACGCTTCAATATACAGCCGTTAACCCGCCGGATCACGATCTGGATTACGCCGTCGACCTCGCTGACGAGGCACCGGGGCTCACGATCACGATCGGGGCGACCGACACGCTCGACCGCCTCGCCGACCGCGGCTACGACGGCCGGATCGCGATCCGGATTAATCCAGGAATCGGGACCGGTCACCACGAGAAGGTCGCCACCGGAAACGACGCCAAGTTCGGGATTCCGTACGATCAGGTCCCGGAAGTCGCCGACCGGGTCCGCGAGGAGTTCGATCTCGTCGGCATCCACTCGCACGCCGGAAGCGGCGTGCTGACCGACGACCTCGAAGATCATTGCCAGGCAATCGAGCGCGTCGGCGAGATGGCCCGTCGAGTCGGCTCACTCGAATTCGTCGACATCGGCGGCGGGTTTGGGGTTCCGTACCGTGAGGACGAACCGCCGCTCGATCTGGAGAAAACCGCCGGAATGGTTCGGGAGGCTCTCGGCGAGGTCGACGCCCAGCTCAAATTGGAGCCAGGTCGCTACATCGTCGCCGACGCCGGACTCATTCTGACGACCGTCAATACGATCAAGGAGACCCCTTCGGCGACCGTTGTGGGCGTCGACGCCAGCCTCGCCACGCTGATTCGCCCGGCGATGTTCGGCTCGTATCACCCAATGTTGAACGTGACCGCGCCGGATCGGGCGACCGAACCGGTCACTGTCGGTGGGCCGGTCTGTACGAGCGCGGACGTGTTCGCGACCGACCGGCCGCTAGCCCGCCCCGAGCGCAACGACATCTTGGCGATTGGCAATGCGGGCTCGTACGGCTACGAACTCGCCAGCCAGTTCCACTCCCAGCCACGTCCCGCCGAGGTCGCCCTGGAAGCTGGCGAGGCACGAGTCGTCCGTCGACGCGAGACGCTCGCCGATGTCACCCGCGTCGAACAGTAGCCAGTCGACGATACCCACTCGATCCGAACGAGTGCAGCCGACAGAGCCCGCTTTGTCGTTATCGAACACACACTCTATCGTTGTAGAACGTCCACGATACAAGACATATTTATTACACTGTATTCATAATATTCCTTAATGCCCACGTTTCGGGTTCTTCATGTCGACGACGATACGGCGATCGGGACGCTGCTCGAGAGTTATCTTGAAGAGGCAGTCGACAGAGAGACGTTTTCGGTAACAACAGCGACGAGCGTCAGCGAGGCCGAGCAGATCCTCTCAGAAGAGATAGTCGACTGTATCGTCTCCGACTATCAGATGCCACAAACGAACGGGATCGAGTTCCTGCAGCGGATTCGCGAGCAGGACGAACACATGCCGTTTATTCTGTTTACCAACAAGGGGTCGGCGGCCGTCGCCAGCGAGGCGATCGATGCGGGTGTCACGGACTATCTGCGGAAGGGAGGCGGTCCTGAGCAGTACGAAGTGCTGGCCAATCGGATCGCCAACGCGGTCCGACAGGAGCGTGGACGGCTCGCGCGGACACAGCTCATGGAGTCGGCGGCGATCATCTCGGGACTGTACGAGATGATGAACGAGGCCGATCTCTCGTTCGAACAAAAGCTCAGTCGCGTGCTCGAACTCGGAACGAACGAGCTCGGCTATCCGATCGGTTACATTACCCAGTACGAGGGCTCGACGATCGAAGTCGTCTCGGTCGACGGCGACAACGACGTCATCAAACAGGACGCCGCGGTGCCGCTCGACAAGACGTACTGTTCGCGAACGATCAGCGAAGAAACCCCGATGACGATCACAGACGCGGCCACCGATGAACAGTGGGCCAACACGAGTGCGTTCACTGCGACTGGGCTTCGCTGTTACGTCGGTGCCCCGATCATCGTCGACGGCGAAATCTACGGCACACTCTGTTTCGGCAGCGAAGAGCCCCAACCGGACACAACTGTCGAAGACGATCAGGTAATCGTCAAAACTCTCGCACAATGGGTTGGCTACGAGATCGACCGCCACCAGTACGAGCGCGAGCTCAAACGACAGATCGACCGGCTCGAAGAGTTCACCGGCGTTGTCTCACACGACCTTCGAAACCCGCTCAACGTCGCCCAGGGCCGGATCAATATCGTTCGTGAGGAGTGTGACTCCGAGAGCATCGAAGCCGTTCGCCGAGCACTGGATCGAATGGAGGCTATCATCGAGGACACGCTGACGCTGGCTCGACAGGGCCAAACGGTCGACGAAAGCGAGATCGAACCGGTCGAGATCGGCTCGGTGATCAACCACTGCCACGACATCGTCAAAATCGGTGACTCGGAGCTTCGGGTCGTCGACGATTTCACTGCCCAAGCCGACCGCAACCGGCTCTACCAGCTGTTCGAGAACCTGATTCGCAACGCGGTCGAACACAGCGACGAGCCGGTGACGATCCGGATCGGTCTGCTGGACGTGATGTTCACCTCGACGCGCGTCGAAAGCGACGGCACCTTCGGCTTCTACGTCGAAGACGACGGCCCCGGCGTGCCGGCCGAAAAGCGCGACGATGTGTTCGACGCCGGCGAGTCGACCAACCCACAAGGCACCGGCTTTGGCCTGTCGATCGTCAAACGGATCGCCGAAGCCCACGGCTGGGAGGTCGAGCTCACCGAGAGTTTCGACGGCGGCGCGCGCTTCGAGTTCGACAACGTGCGGTAAGGACCCTACCGGAATCGGATCCGGATGTTCGTGACCGGCAGTCTGGCCGTGTCGGCATCGAGTTTCACACGGACTGAGTCACTCGATTCGCTCTCGATATCGTAGCCCTCGTCATCGAACTGTCGGCTCCAGCCGTCGGCCCGTGGCGATTCGATCCGGAGCTGGAGATCATTGCCACGGACAGTTCGTTTCTGGAGCGCTTCGGTGCCCCCACCTTCTCCAACGACGAGTACTGTCCGGTCGCCGCTGACAGCAGTCGTCTCCGCGCGGCTATTAGTGGCGGTAACCGGTATGACGGCCGTTCCGCCGGACTTGTCGACGACAAAGGGGAGCGACGATCGCGGGAGTGTGGTCGACCCGTCGCCACGGAACACCATGCCGCCCTCGTAGCTCACGGTGCCAGCGTCGCTTTCGAACACCAGTGGCCGGAACGTCGTGTTGGTCTGGTTCGACTGCTCGAATTCACCGTCCTCCCACTGACCCACAGTCACCCGCACTGGCGCTCGCATCCCGAGCGTCCCGTCGGCCAGCCGGATCTCGGTCGCCCGGCTCGGATCCTCGTACCGACTCGCGTCCTCGAAGTTGTCCGCCAGCACCTCGAAGGCGCGTTCGACGTTGGTGACCTGCTCTGTGGCTTGGCGGTCCTCCAGGCCGGTCACGCCGAACACCGTCGACACCGAAATCGTCGTGATGATGATCGAAAACACGAGAATGTAGCCCAGCGTCTCGCTCACCGCCCGTCGGTCTACGCTGAACCGCGTTGCTTTCTGTCGATCGGTCATGGCTCTACCTCCAGTGTGCCCTCGTCGACTGGGTCGTCCGCCTTAGGGCGTTCGTAGACAAGATCGAACTCTCCGCCCGAGATCTCGGTGTCGCCATCCAGTCCCGTGGTCGTCTTGGGATACTCGACGGTCACCTCGACGTCGGGGTTCGACGACGAGAGCGTGATGTTGTTCTCGTCCTCGTCCTCGTTGAACTCAATGCGATAACCGGTGCCGGCGACTCGGTCCGGGAGTTGGACACGTCGAGTAACGGCTCCGGTCGAGTTGACGGTGGCGTTCTCGTTGGCGGCGGCGTCGTTGTAGGCGATCACGGCGAGCCGGTCGGTCTCGTGAATGTTGGACGCCAGCTGGTTGCCGACGACGGTGAGTTCGTCAGTGACGACCTGTTCGGATTGTCGTTCGATCAGCCCGCCGCCACCGGTCAACAACGTCCCCATCAACAAGGCGGCAACCGCCAGCATGAGCACGTAGCCCACCGTCACCGAGACGCCGCGGCAGTCGACCCGAAGTCGACGGCTCATCGCGGCTCACCCGGAGCGACCTGGACAGTGGTTTCGAACGTGAGATCCGGCGTCCGATAACTGATGTTAACGGTCACCGAGTAGACGACCTTGGGACTGCTGACGGCCTCGTCAGTAGTCGGATCGGCATCTTTGTCGACGGTGGCTCCGAACGCACCCACCGCCTTATCGCCGTTGACGAACTCGATGTCCACCCCCTTCTTGTCGGGCCACAGCCCCCTGAAGCACTCGACCGTCTCGGTGTCAGTCGACAGTCGATCCCCCGTTAGGTCGACGGTCGTCGTCGATCCCCCGCTATCGATTTCGCACCGCCGCTCGGGAGTGTCTTCGTTTGTAGCTTCGGCGACGGTGAGGTTCCCGTCTTCGGTGTATATATACTGGGTGACGGTCTCGCCCGATTGGTTGAACCGGACGCCGAAGGCCTCCTCGTCGCTGGTGTCTGCGGTCGACGTCGCCAGTGTGTCGGGATCGAGATCCAGCGTTACGTTCCGGGCCGACTCGACCTCCTCGACCAGCGTCCAGTTGCCGCCGTCGACATCGAACCGGCGGTCGCTCGACTCATTCCATTCGAGCAACTCTCCCGATTGTACAGATTCACTCTCGACGGTTGCGATCGTGCCTGACCGGGTGCGTTCACTAGCTACCTGTGGGCTCAACGCGTCGACCTCGTCGTCGACGTCACTGGTATCTCCCCCACCGTTGCGGTTTTCGGCTTCGATCAACTCACCGATACTGTCGACGAGTTCGCTGCGCAGTTCGGTCGCCTCCTCGCCATCGCCGGTGGTGTCGCGGGTGGCGACGTTCTCGGTGAAGATGGCCGTGTTCAACAGTAGTGCGACGGTCACCAACAGCACCGCCAGCGCGAGTGCCGTGATCAAAAACAGCTGACCGCGGTCGCTCGCCCGGCTCATTACATCCGCCATGTGGTAATGCGCACCTCCACACGGTTGTACAGCGCGCCGTCACTCGTATCGGGCGCGTAGAACGAGTCGTCGGAGTCATCCTCGACCTCGGCGAGCGTGCGGTCGTCACTGCCGGTGAGCCGATCGTCGTCCAACAGCGTCACGGTTCGGCTGGCGGTCACCGCGTTATCGCTGGCCGCTCCCATCTCCACCATCTCCTGCGAATCCACCTCGGACCCGTTGGGAACCTCGTGCACACGGAGCTCGACAGTGTAGGCGATGCGCTGGTCGGCCAGCGCGTCTTCGAGCGTCGCGAGGAACTCGGTTTGATCGCCCGAATCGGTATAAAAGCCCTCTTCGCCGCTCCCTTCGAACCCCTCGGCGCTCGCGTTCCAGTAGAGAATCGACTCCTGAAGGGTCCCGTTGGCGGCGGCCGTCGACAGGAGATCGCCAGTGAGCGCGCGCTGTTGGTTTTCGATCTGCTGGTTCGACGTGCTGGCCGAAAGCGGCGTGACTGCGGTCGCCTGCATCGCGAACAGCAGCCCCGTGAGCAACAACAGCGCGGCGATGAACGCCTCGACTGTGTGGGCCTGGCCACGGTCCTCAGCAGCCGACAGGGTGTGGGTTCGGCTCATCTCACCACACCTTCACCACGAGTCTGTAGCGCTCGTCTTCGATCAGCACCGCTCGGCTGGCGACCGAGACGTCTGAGGGAATCCCGTCGGTGCCGCGCGTCAGTCGGTACGACTCGCCGTCGACCGTGTGTTCGACCGCCGGACCGGTCGACGGCGAGTCACCGACTTCTCTGATAGTGACGTTCACGTCGCGATCGCCGACGCCAAGTAACTCGGCGGTCTCATCGTCGGCGGTAAACCCACAGTCAGCGGCGTCGGCGAGGTCGCTGTCAGCGTCGGCGTCGAAAAAGACGGCCGTACACGCCGTCGAGAGCGTCGACGGGGCCGTTGGATCGGCGACCAACACCGAGTCGGTGAGGTGGTCGGCCGTCCGATCGGCGACGATCGACGAGCTCCCGGCGGCGCTCGAAAACGGCTCGAAAATCGCGGGCAAAAACGCGAACACGAGGCCGACGGCGATAATAAAGATGCCCGCGCCGATCGCGAAATCGATCACGGTCTGGCCCCGGCTGGTCGGTTCGCAGGTGCAGAGTCGGCTCATCCGACCACCACCCACACCGCCAGCGCGATCGTCTGGAGAATCACGACGAACTTGACCCCCGAAACGAGTTTCGCTGTTCGGATGTAGCCCGCGATCAGTCCGGCGAGAATCGCCTGGATCGTCACCGCGTGGAAAAACAGCAACGACAGCATCTGTGGATCGACCCCGCCGCCGAAGTCCTGTGAGCCCTCAACCGCGTCGCTTCCGCCGCTGGTCGACTGCTCTGTGAGCCCGGCCATCACGTCGATGAACTGCGTCTGGAGAATGGCCATCACGCCCAACAGCGTGAGATACGTCATCAGGATAATCGCGACCTGCATCCGGGTTCGCGAGATCCGCTCGCGTTCGATATCGTCGGTGTTTTCACTCGCTTGGGCCGCGGTTCGAAGCACGTCGGTGATCTCGCTGGAGGCCTCCTGAGCCTCGGTGATGAGTTTGATCGTTCTGGCCAACCGCGGGAGGTGGTACTTGTTGTTGAACTCGACAAACGCCTCGCGGAGACTCACCCCGTAGTTGACTTTGGCATACATGATTTCGAACTCCTCTGCCAACTTGCCGCTAGAGGTCTCGGCAACGGTTATGATCGACTCGAACAACGTCTGGCCGGTGTCGTTCGCACTCGAGAGTTTGCGCAGGTTCTCCGAGAGCTTGCTCGTGACCGTGTTCCGCGAGTAGACGTTCCACTCGTAGAACACCGCCAGCGGCACACAGACCAGATACATCGGTACATAAAACCAGATGAACGTGCTCCAGACGGGGCTGTCGATCCACGACTGGACGTCGAGGGGGGCACGGCCGGTCGCGACCGCGACGGCGACGACCACGGTGACCGCAGGGACCGTCAACACGAGAGTCAACACCGGATTATCCCGGAAAAACAGGTGTGGGGCCGACAACAACTGTTTGGTTTTGTACGTCCCCTCGCGGGCTTTGATCCGGTCGAACACCCGAAACCGGCCGACGAACCCCTCAATCAGTCCCAGATGGACGAGCCCCTCGTTGGTCGACTCTTCGAGCCGGGCGCTCTGGTTTGCCGGTCGGAGGTAGCCGTCGCCCGGTTCGTCCTGTTTAACCGTCGAGACGAGCACCAAAAACGCCGCGCCGATCAACGGAATCATCGCATACACGGTGCCGTACAGCATGTAGTCTTGGGCTTCGCCGAGCATCCCCATGATGACGAGAATAATCACGAGCAATAGGGGAAACAGCGAGAGCGTCATGTACATCTCGCCGAACAACTCCAACGTTTCGAGCGTCATCTCCTGTTGCTGTTTGGCCGTCCGCATGTGGGCGTCCTTCTTGTCGTTGAGAAACGCCTCCATATCTCCGCCGGAGTTGATAATCGAGAGCATGTCGGTCAGAAACTGCGAGAGCGGCTCGCTTGGCGTCTCCATCGACTGCTTGCGAATCGCGTTGCGGTAGTCGGTCCCGAAGTACTCGGTCTCGTTGACGATGCTCTGGAACTCCCGTGCCACCTCGTCGTAGGTATCTTCGGCCTCTGCCATCGACCGAAGGATTTCGAGCTGATTCAGCCCGCCGACCGACAGCGCGTACATAAACGAGATCGCATCGGGCAGCAGGATGTTGATGTTGCGCTTTCGCTCTCCCGCTTTCAGATATGGGACACTGACCAGTCCGCCGAACCCCAGCCCAAAGCCGAGCGTTCCGAACACGATCCCCGCGAGGCCGACCGTCACCGGGACGACCAGCGTCCGAAGCAGCTCCGCAGTCTCCGAGTTAGATACAGGAATGCCGAGGCTCAGTGTCTCCGGCGAGAGCACGCCCAGCTGGAAGACGCCGAACCCCAGCAGCGAGCCGAGTATCCAGAGCACCCCGCCGAGGAGCGTTCCGACGCCGAGCGATCGGGCGAGATACTGCTCGACGGTATCGCCCATCCGGGCCTCTGTGAGTTTGGTCTCGACCGAGTCGACGAAATCGCTGTGATCATCGAAAAGAACCCCAAACAGCGGATAAAACATATCCGCGAGGGTATCGGTCCCCGAGTCACTTCGACCGGTTTCGAGGCTCATCGATCGTCTCCGGCGGAGTCGCTGTCTTCGCCCCATCCCCCGACTGGCTCGTCTTCTCCCCAGTCGCTGGTCGGTCGCTCCTCATCGAGATAGCTGTCAAACGGGTTGTCGGTGTCGCCGGATGACTCTGCGATCGGACCTGCTGGGCTGTCTGTCTCGGTATCGTCTGGATCGTCCGTCGACCCGCTGGTATCATCTGCGGTCGATTCGTCCTCGTCGTCTGCTATCGCCTCGTCATTGTCGACCGTGCCATCCGCGTTGTCGACTGTGTCATCCTCAGTGTGGACTGTGTCATCCTCAGTGTCGACCGTATCAGCCTCGGCGGCGGTCTGTTCCAGCATACCTTCGAGCACCTCGCCGACCGAGCCCGAGGCCCTATCGCGGTACTCTTCGAACAGCTCGTCGGCCGACGAGAGGATTTCGGTGGCGACTGTTTGTTGTTCCTCGCCGGGATCGGGCCGCGGAACCAGTGCCTCGATCTCGGGGTCGACGTCGATCAGCACCGACTCCATCTCCCGGAGGTCTTCGAGGCTGGCTTCGAGCCGGTCGGTCGCCATCAGCCCGAGCACCGTTTCGGGATCGCTAATGTACGCCTGGAGCGTCGCAGCCACCTGCGTGTAGGTGTTGAGCCCGCGGTCGATCAGGTAGGCCAACACGAGTCGACGCTCGAACAGTTCGCGTTCGAGCTGCTCGGTCGTCCAGCCACGGTCGAACGTGATCTCTTCGAGGGTGTTCGAACTCCCCATTTTGAGGAACTCGTCGCCCTCGGCCTGCCACTGGAAGATGTCTTGGACATTTATTTCGTCGTTCTCGGCATCGTAGTGGTTGATCTCGGTGAGCGACTTGTTCCGCCGGACCTTCTTGCCCTGGACGCGCGTCGACGTCTGAATCGACACCAGATCGAGCGCCGAGAACATCGTCTTCGAGACGTTGATCGGCTGGGTCGTAAACCGCTTGAGTACCTCGCCCACCGAGTCGGCGTGGAACGTCGTATATGTCGTGTGGCCGGTCGACATGACCTGGAACAGGGTCCGACCCTCTTCGCCTCTGATCTCGCCCATGACGATGTAGTCGGGCCGTTGGCGCAGCGCGGCTTCGAGCAGGTCGAACTCGTCGATGTCGCCCTTGTCGCCCTCGGTGAACGACGGCCGCGTGACCGAGGCAATCCAGTTGCGCTGCGGGAGTTCGACCTCCCGCGTATCTTCGATGGAGACGATCTTCGTGTTCGATGGGATGAACAGCGAGACCGCATTGAGCGAGGTTGTCTTCCCCGAGGCGGTACCACCCGCGAAAATCAGGGATTTGTCGTTCTCGATCGCCAGCCAGAGAAACGCCATCTGGTCGAGCGAGAACGTCTTCCAGTTGATGAGGTCGATCGGGGTAAAGGGGACCTCCTTGAACTGGCGAATCGTGTAGTTGGTTCCGTGATCCGAGACCTCCCGGCCCAGCGTCAACTGGGCACGCGAGCCATCTGGAAGCGTAGCGTCGACCTGTGGGCTGCGTTTCGAGACACCCTTGCCGGATCGCTGGGCGAGTTTGACCACGAAATCGTCGAGTTCGGTCTCGCCGTGGACGATGTTGGTGATGATCTGCTCGTAGCCCGAGTGGTAGACGAACACCGGCGATTTGTAGCCGTCACACGAGATATCTTCGACGTTGATGTCGTGTTTGATCGGGTCGATCCGCTCGTAGCCCAGGAAGTTCCGCTGGAGGTAGTACAGCAGTTTCTCGACCTGGTACTCGGTCAGTGTGTCGGGGTCTTCGGCGATCACGGCGGGTTCGGGCCGGGCGGCGATCCCCGCGATCTCGCGGCCGGTCGACTCGTCGACTGTCGCCGAGCGTTCGATCCCGACACTCGCCAGCAGCTCGCCGAACTCACTTTCGGGATCGAGCTCGAATCGGTACGCCTCGGGGTCGAGTCGGTCGGGAACCAGCCGCTCGGCAAGGGGTGGCCGGTCGTCTGGCCCACGACTGCGGTCCCGCGAGCTGAGATACTCGCCGTAGCGGGTCCCGGCCGCGCGAGTGGTCGACTCGTCACCGTCGTCGAACTCGTCAAACATCCCTTCGAGCCCTTTGATCGGTGTTTCGAACCGCTCGACGAGCCCTTCGAACCGATCGAGCAGCCCATTGGTATACCGAGCGAACGTCGGGCCGACCCCGGCCAGCTGATCGCCCAGCGTCGACTCGCCGCCCGGTTCGTACAGGCCGTAGCGGGACAACAGACGATACGTTTCGGTCTCGATCACTGCCCGACGAGCCGACGAATCGGCCGCCTCGGCACCCTGGTCGCCGTACTTGATCGCGGTTCTGAGCTTGCCGGTGAGATAGGTCTCGATCTCGCGTTCGATCTCGTTGCGGTAGGGTTCGACGGTGTAGTACTTGGTCTCGTTTTCCTTGGTCGACCGGAAGATGATCACGAACGAGTAGGGCTCGTTGACCCAGTAGCGTTCGATCTCGACGAAATGCGTCTTTTTGGCCATCGGCACCGCCTTTTCGAGATCGTACCGAGTGACGAGCGTCGACCTGCCCTCGTCGGTCGTAAAGAAGGTGTTCTCGTCGATCTCCTCGTGGACGTAGACCGTTCGCTCGTCGACTAACTCGGCCAGCTGCTCGGCGGTGGCTGCGCCGTCTGCGAGCATCGAATCGAGTGCGTCGGCACGAAATCCCAGCGCCTCGTCGCGATCAAAGGCGATCAGTTCGCCGTCGTCAGTGCGTGGCCGACTGCCATCCGACTCGTAGTAGTAGGCGCGCTTGTGGTGTTCCCAAAGCCAGGTGTCTTTGACGACTGGTGTCGTCTCGGGGTCGCAAAACGCCTGAAAAAAGTCGTCGAGCCGACGAGCGCGGTCGACGGCGGTCTCGATCGAGTCGCGTTCGTCTGCGGGTGACGCCGCCGCGAGCCCCGAGGCTCGGTCGTCCGACTCGGTCTGCCCGGAACCGTCGGCGTCGTCGACTGCCATAAACCGTCATACCTGCTATTTACATATATAGCTCTCGGGGATAGTATCAACTCTGATAACTAATCGGACCGAGTGGCCCGAACGCTACTCGGGAACTGGAGTGGCCTGGTGGCCGAGCGCTTCGACGGCCTCGACGATCGCCTCCTGGTCGGCGGTCGCCTCGTAATAAAAGACGAGATCGAACGTCCCCTCGCGGAGCAGTTGTTGGCACTCCCAGACGAACGAATCGTCGTCGAGGGTAAGCCCCTGGAACTGGTTCGAGGCGAACTCGGCGCTGTCGTTGCCCGCGTAGATGTACGACTCGCCTTTGCTGGCGTGTTCGGCGATGATGTCGTTCAGTTCGACGGTGAGCTCGTGCATTTCGAGGTCCTGTTGACCGGTAAGATCGGTGTGGACGATGAGCCCGAGCAGTTCGATCTCGCCCGGTTCGAGCAGGGCTTTCGTTCGCGTGTACAGATCGGCGTCGAGAACGTCGCTCATAGCGAACGTGGGCGGTCGACCAGTAAACGCCTGGCGATTCCGCTGGCCCGAAGTCGTCACCAATTGGACACGAAGGTTTATTATTCGTCTCTGGAACCGTTAGGTATGTCCGAGTCGGTCCGCCAGTTCATTATTGGTCGTGACCGATCGATCACGAAGCACGTGTTGGTCGTGACGGCTATGCTGAGCGTTGCCGCGTTCGGAACGCTGGCCGTTCCAGCGTTTTGGGAGCGCTACGTTTCTCCAAGCGGAACCGAAACCATGCAGCTGGCAGCAGCTATCGGCTTCGTGATCTCGGTTGTGGCCGCCGTGTTTGTCGTTTCGAAAACCGGCGGCGTCAACCCATACGTGCCGACCGCAGCGGTGTTCGTCGTGCTGACGAGCTATGGGATCTCTGGAGTGGTCACCAGCTGGCAGCTCCTGTTTTATATCGGGCCGACGATCTTTCTGGGGGTTCTCGCCGCGCTGTCGGCGTACGCTAACGATGGCGCGGTGGCCTCGCTGTCGATCGTTTTCTTTCCGGTTGTCGGCTATATGATCAACGCGCCGTACGGGCTCGCCGAGGGGTTTAGCACCCTCAACCGCGTTCGAATCGCGCTGCTTTTCGGACTGTTGTTTACGCTCTCGATCGGCATCGCTGGCTTTCTGGTCGGCGTTGGGATCCGACGGCTCGTCGACTACACCGATCGAACTACCATTGAACAACTCTCCCCGGTCGGCGAGAGCGAGATCGGGATCGACGCCGAGCCATCGGCTGACTCCCGGTTCGGATCAGGCGACCCCACCGACCACCGGACGGGGTCGGGCGATTCGACCGACGAGTAGTCCTTCGAGGAGCCGACAGTCAGGTGGAGTAAGAACAACACGGACCGAAACGTCGGAACGAACAGCCAACGAGAGGTCGATGACGGCGAGAAGGTAGATTAGTCGGAGAGTGCGACTGGTTCGGCCGAGTCGACCATCGCCAGCACGTCGTCGAAGAAGTCCAGCGAGTCGTTCGGCCCGGGGTTGGCTTCGGGATGGTACTGACGGGTGATGATACCGAGTTCCTCGCTGGCGAGCCCCTCGGCGGTATCGTCGTTGACGTTGATCTGTTTGATCGATAGCTCACCGGGGTCCGAAACCGTGTATCCGTGGTTCTGAGTGGTCATGACGACGCGGCCCGAATCGAGGTCACGAACGGGTTGGTTGACGCCGCGGTGGCCGAACGACATCTTCTCGGTGTCACCGCCGAACGCGCGGGCGACGATCTGCTGGCCGAGACAGATGCCCGCGATCGGCAGTTCGCCAGCGAACGTCTCCACGAGCGACTGGGCGTTGGTGAAGTTCGCGGGGTCGCCCGGCCCGTTGGAGATAAAGAGGACATCCGGGTCGACCTCGCGTACGTCGTCGACGCTGGCGGTACACGGCAGAACGTGAACGTCCGCACCGCGCTCGGTGAGCGAGCTGATAATCGAGCCCTTGGCCCCACAGTCGATCAGCGCGACATCGAACGAACCGTCGCCGAGGTGGGTCGTCGCCTCGGGCGTCGTGACCTGCGAGCCGATGTCGACGTGGTCGCTCATACCTTTACACTCGCCGAGTTCGGCTTTTGCGTCTTCGGGCGTGACGCCCTCTCCGGCGGCGATCCCACACTTCATTGCACCCTCCTCTCGGATGGAAGTCACGAGATCACGGGTTTCGATGTGGTCGATCGCTGGCACGCCCTCGCTTTCGAGCCACGTCGCCACGTCGTCGGTAAACTCGCGAGCGACCGCGGCGCGGGGGTGGACACGTCTGGATTCGAAGCGGTCCGCGCGGACCCCGTAGTTACCGATCAACGGGTACGAGAAGGTGAGCACCTGCTCCTCGTAGGAGGGATCGGTGAGACTTTCTTCGTATCCTGTATAGGCAGTCGTGAAAACTAGTTCTCCGCGTGTGAGCCCCGGCGCGCGACAACGGGCCTCGATCACGCGGCCGTCAGCCAAGGCGATGTAGGCGTCCGACATTACGAGTTACGTATCGTTCTTCGTTCTTAAGTGCGTCGTTCGAAGCTAAGCTACGAAATTCGTAATCAATAACCCGCTCGGCCCACATGGGTCGTCATGGACGATCTCGACCGCCAGATTCTCTCTATCCTCCGCCGGGACGCACGGACGCCCTACACGGAAATCGCCGACCGCGTCGGTACGAGCGAGGGAACCGTACGGAACCGCGTCGACCGACTCACCGACGACGGGGTTATCGAGCGCTTTACGGTCACCACACAGACGGGCAACGTCAAAGCGATGATCGAGGTCTCGGTCGACATGAACGTCAATACGAGCGCGGTCTCCGAACGAATGGCCGACTGGGAGGAGGTCGATTTCGTCTGGCAGGTCTCGGGCGAGGACGACATCGTGCTCGTTGTCGACTGTGTCGACACGCAAGCGGTCAACGATCTCATCTCGCAAGCTCGCGAGATGGACGAGGTGAAAGGAACGACGACGCGGCTGATTCTCGACGAACGGCTCGGCTGATCGTCGCGCGTGCAGTCGGCTCAGTCGTCGACTGGATCGACAACTGTGAGCCCGAGATCGAGTTTCGGCCCGCCGTTGAGGCTGACTTCGACGCCAACCGGCCGGTCGGCGATGGCGACCTCGCGCTGGACGCCCAGAAAGCCGCCCGACGCGTCGTGGACATTCGTCTCCACTGGCGTCGACTGACTCGCATTGAGCAACGAGGTTCGGTGTTCGAACACGTCACTAATCGAGACGCATCCGGCGTCCCACTCGCCGCTGGTGGCGAACTGTGTGGCGTTGGCCTCGTTGCCGACCGGCGAGAGGAGTCCAGTCGAAACCTCGGGGTAGTCAGACCGGCCGACGAAAATGGAGGGTGAAACGCTGCCGAACTCGCCGTCGTCCGCGACGGTGGCGAACCGGTCGTCCACCCCGTCGAGGCGATCGAGGATCTCGTAGGATTTCTTGTCCGCGAGGCGTCGGCGCTCGGCGCGCTCGTTTTTCTCGTACTCGATGAACTCCGAGAGCCGCATTAGCGGCGAAAAGAGTCACAGGCGGCTTTAAGGTTCGGTCCCTGGCTCCTCGTCGGCTTCGGCGTCATCCCGTCGACGCCAGAGGACGCCGATCACGACGACCGCCACGAACAGGACGATTGCCAGCCACCACGGCTGGCCGCTACTGATACCGTCTCCGTCGGTCTCACCGTCGTCGACGGTCAGCGAACCGGCCTCGACGCCGCCGACCGCAACGGTGTACTCGCCGTCGCTATCCGGGGTGTGCTCGAATTCGAGGTCACTCGTCTCGCCACCCGCGAGACTGACATCCTCGCTTTCGACGACCTCACCGTCGATCGTGAGGTCGACCGTCCGTTCGGCATCACCTTGGCCGCGGTTTTCGACGGTTGCCGAGATAGTCGCCGTCTCGCCGGAGTCGATGGTCGACTCGCTCAGACTGGCCTCGGTGACGCCGATCGGATCAGCACCGGTGCCGATAGCGAACACCGAGAACTCCGGCATCGTCCCCTCGAACCGATAGTGGGTGTCGTCGCTGTCGGTCTGGGTGGTCTCGCGGGTCTCCCACTCGTCGTCGAGTCGGTGGTGGAGCGTGGCCTCGTTGGCGTCGACGCCCAGTTCATCGAGGTAACTCTGCCGGACGCTGAACTCGTAGGTCGCTCCGGAGATTTCGTCGGATTCGAGCGTGTGGTCGATTTCGACGTAGCCCGCCGAGACGTTGTTGGTGTCGCGTTCGAACGCGGCCGCGGCGTCGCTGACTTTGTCGGGTGGCGACACCTGCGGGGTCGTGCCGACCGGTCCGAGGTATGCGGCTCCGCTGGCGAGCGGCGTAAGCGAGGACTGCGACCCGCCCAAACTGCCGCTGCGTGTGAGGTCGCTCTCGTAGGTCGTCACCGACAGCTCGAAGTCGCGGTCGGTGTTGAGATCGACGCTGAGCCGATCCGAGCGCACGTTGCTGGAGCCATCGTCACTATCGTCGCCGTCCGACGCGTCACCGGAGTCGTCGGTGTCATCGCCGCCTTCCTCGCCCGAGCCATCCCCATCGTCATCATCGCCCGTGATGTAGGCGTCGTCGCCCTCAATCACGAGTCGCTGGCCGGGTTCGGGGTTCGACACCGAGATTCGGGTCTCGGGAGCGCTCGTCTCGCCTTCGTTGTCCGAGTCGTCCCCACCGGACTCCTCGGTGTCGTCCGAATCACTCGAATCGTCCGAACTGTCGACGGTCACTGTTGTTTCGGAGTCGTCACCCTGTGGTTGGCCCCCAACACTGCCACCGCCGCCGTTGTTATTCGTGTTGCTGCCGGTGTCCTCTATGGTGGCCGTCGCGGTGTCCCTCTCGTTTTCGCTCGCCACGGTCACGTCGCCGGTGCCGTCATCGTCCGAGCCGGTGTCCCACTGGAGATCGACCGAGTCGTTCGACTCGCCGCTGTCGAGGTCCACAGCGAGGTCGTCCTGCTCACTGTTGGTGAAGTCGGTGTCGGTCAGCGTGGTCGACTGCTCGCCGTTGGCACCCCAGTTGGTGACGTTCGCGGTGACATCGAGGGTGTCACCGGCGTCGACTGGCTCGTTGGTCGACTCGATGTCGACGGCGAAGAACGGCTCGGCGTCCCACGCGAGCGTGGGGTAGCCGTCGGTGGCCATCCACGTGTCGGTGAACGCGAGGCGGCTCATCTCGGAGACAGCCGCCGACCCCTGCATTTCCGGTGCGGGCTCGGTGTCGTCGGTCTCACCGAAACCAGTGAGGTTCGTCCCACTGTCCCCGGTCCCGATTGCGTCGGACTGGTTCGCCGTTCCCTTGTCCCAGTAGGCATCCTCGACATCACTGTCGAAGTTGTCCCCGACGAGGCCGCCCACCTTGTCGTCGTCGTCGCCGTCGACATCGCCGGTCGCGTACGACTCGGTGATGGTGTCGAGGTAGGCATAGCCGACAAGGCCGCCTAACTGTTCGTCGCCGTCGACATCGCCGGTCGCGTACGACTCGGTGACCTGGTAATTGCTGTACCCGACGAGGCCGCCCACCTCGTAGCCGCCGAGGCCGTCGACCTCGCCGGTCGCGTACGACTCGGAAACATTCAAATAGTTCTCCCCGATGAGGCCGCCTGTGTCGCCGAAGCCGTCGACATCGCCGGTCGCGTTCGACTCGGTGACCTCGCCATTGTTTAACCCCACGAGGCCGCCAGTTACGCTGGAGCCATTGCCGTCTACATCGGTGTGCGCGTACGACTCGGTGACATTTTCGTCGTTGTCCCCGACGAGGCCGCCCACTGAGCCTTTCCGGGTGTCGCCGTCATCGCCGACGTCGACATCGCCGGTCGCGTACGACTCGGTGACATCGCCATCGTTGGCCCCGACGAGGCCGCCCACGTCGATATCACCGGTGATGTCGACGTCCTCGACGCCGACGTTCTCGATAGTCGCCCCACTGTCCACGACCCCGAAGAGTCCGACATCCTCACTTCGGTTGATGTAGAGGTCCGAAATCGTGTAGCCGTCGCCGTCGAACGTGCCCTCGAACCTGTTGGTCTCATTACTGATGGGGTCGAAGCCCTTGTCGCCGTTCCACTCGTCGGTCCCGTTGGCTTTAATCTCGTCGACGAGGACGTAATTCTTATCCAATCCTTTGTCCTCGATACACTGCAACTGTGAGACGTTCTTGACTTCGTACCAGTCATCGTTTTTCTCGTAATTTACATCACCACAGGTCGGTGCGCTGTCGGTTGCCGCGACCGTGTCGACCAACCCCGGCGCAATCGCAACCACCGATCGGAAAAGGAGTACCGAGAAGACGACCACTCGAAGGTGGTTGCGGAGTTCGCTCATTGCCATCCGCCGCCGAATACACAACTTGTCTGCTCGGTCTCTCCGCGTCGATACGTCGCTTTGATCATCGCTTGTCCGGTTCTCGGAGGTCTACTCCAACCCACGGGACCATTCATACAGGAGTCTGGATGTGTTTAAATTAAATAGTCACCGTATACGCAATGTTTCACGAGTGGACTATTGTTCACCGACGAACTGTCGACCGTGATGATAGCTGAAAGATTATATTACAGACACCCCGATATTCCAGCATGGATGAGTCCGGACTGGAGGATGATATTCGCCTGCTCCAACGGGCACCGATTTTGGCTGCCTGTCGTGAGGGTCCCACCGACCGGTCGACCATCGCCGAGCGGTCGGGCAGTTCCCGGACGACCGTCTACCGGGCAACGACGGAGCTGGTGGCCGATGGGCTGTTCGAACAGCACTCGGGGGAATACACGCTGACGAATTTCGGGGCGGCGATGCTCGATTGCCTCACGCAGTTCCAAGCCACACTTGGGGGAACCCGACACCTCAGGCCCTTGCTCGACCGAATCGACGCCCCGGAACTCCGCGAGAACGTCGACCTGTTTGCCGACGCGGCTGTTATCGAGGCCAGCCCCAATGCTCCCTACGCTGTCGACCAATACCTCGTGTCGATCATCAGCGCCAACAGGGGAGAGTGGTTCGGGTTTACGCGGGCCTACGGTTCTCTCGCAGTCGTCGAGGCGACGACAGAAGCTATTTTCGACGGGGTGAGCGCCGAATGGGTCTTTACCAGGGATGTGATCGCGGCGATCTCCAGACAACATCCCGAACACCAGAAAAAAATCCGCGCGCTCGACCGGACCGCAAGCTACGCCGTCGACAGCTTGCCGTTCGATTTCGCGGTCTATGACGGGACGCTCGTCCTCATCGGGATCGACGACACGACCGGGGTCCACGCGGTCATCGTGACGACCGACAACCCCGATGCTGTCGCGTGGGCGCGTGAGCTATTCGAGACGTACCAAGACCGGGCCGAACGAGTCGCGTAAAAACCGGTCGCCACGCGATCGACACCGGCGTCAGGCGAGGTGTCTGCGGTTTCATCGCTAGTGCGGAGTCGGGAATCGACCGCAGCCGGTATCGAACGCTTATTTAGCCCACTGCGTGATAGCCCATATATGAGCGCTGACGACGCCGCCAGCGGCGACCTTCACGAAAACGCCGGACAGGACGTAATCGCCGTCGACGCCGACGACACCGAGCAAGAACTGGTCAACCGACTCGACGCCCACACGGGCGACGGCATCCGCCACCGGGCGTTTACCTGTCTCGTGTTCGACACCGAGGGTCGACTCCTGTTGGCCCAGCGAAGCCCTGAAAAGCGACTCTGGGATACCCACTGGGACGGGACGGTCGCCTCCCACCCCGTCGAGGGCCAGAGCCAGGAAGACGCCACGATCCAGCGGCTCGAAGAGGAACTCGGCGTCACCCCCGACCAGTACGACGACGTGGAGCTCACCGACCGCTTCGAGTACAAGCGCTACTACGAGAACGCGGGCGTCGAGTGGGAGGTCTGTGCCGTTCTCAAGGTCACGCTCGACGACACGGCGCTCGATCCCGACACCGAGGAGATCGCCGGGCTGCTGTGGGTCGACTACGACCACCTCCACGCCAACCCGCAGTGGTACCGTCAACTGCGGCTCTGTCCGTGGTTCGAGATCGCGATGCGCCGGGATTTCGCGTAAGCTCCGTGGTCGTCGGTAATTATGTCCGTCGACGACTGATCATTTCCGCGTACATGTTGATCACTTCCGCGTGCGTGTAACCGAAGTTCCTGTTTTCTCGCCGACGATCTTGACCGAGTAGACGCGCTCGCGCGGGATGAGTTCGTACACGTCCCGACCGTTTTCCTCGCCAGCTTTGACCCGCCAGGTTTTGGTTTCCTCCTTGTAGGTGATGTTCGGTACTTCCCGAACGCAGCTTCGTGAGTTGTGTTGAGTCACACTTCATCTGATCAAATGGTTGGCGGTAGCTGTGTGAAGAATGAGATAGCGTTCACAGACGAAGAGAATCAAGCGAGGGAAGCTCATCTAGCCGTCAGAGACGGGTGCTGTAGCTCAGGAGGCGCTTACCGAGGCCGCGGGCTGGCTCAGCCCGCGGCCGGTGCGTACGCTTCTGGTACACCGACGCCGTTCATTTCTATCTCCCAACTCCGCTCTAGTTCCTCCTCTAATGCGTGTCTGATCCAGTCAGAGAAGGTTTTGAACGTGAACTCTTCGGGCAGGTCGCGCCCGCCCCGCCGTGGGCGGGCGACGACCGCCCATCGAAGCACGAGCCAGAGATTTTCCAGCAAGAATCCAACTAGGACAAACGCAAAGCGGACGATTGGATCCTGAGTCGTCGTTACCACCCGTGCTTGGCGGAAGACACGATAACTCGTCTCAATCGCCGAGCGTTTCCGATAGAGCCGTTCGACCTGTTTGGGCGTGCGATCAGCCAGATCGCACGCCA
>NZ_JAQFWV010000027.1:0-39053 GCF_056175805.1 Halohasta sp. A2
GTCGGCTCTCGTGGCGAAACACGCTTGATACCTTCTGAGAAACCCTGCGGCATCTCCGTGGTCGTGTGCAAGTTCTTTCATTGCTCTCTTTCTTCAGCCGTGGCAATCAGCTTGCCGGATTAACCCCCAGAAGTAGTGCTAGTCAAAATGTAATGTTAATATCGAGACTGTTCACGAAGCGCTCGTCGACGAATCTTGCCAGTCGTCGTCGTTGGCAAGCTGTCGACGAACTCGATCTCACGTGGGTACTCGTAGGCAGCGAGCTGTTCGCGAACACGCTGTGTGAGTTCGTCTCGGAGCGCCGCCGAGCCGCCCTCCGCTGTGGGCTGGACGTACGCTTTGATCGCCTCACCACGGACTTCGTCGGCGACGCCAACCACGCCCGCCTGCTCGACAGCCGGATGCCCGAGAAGCACGCGTTCGATCTCCATCGGGCCGACACGATAGCCGCTGGTGAGTATCACGTCGTCTGCACGCGAGACGAACCAGCAGTACCCCTTCTCGTCGCGTCGGACGATATCACCGGTCAGAAACCAGCCGTCGACTTCCTTTTCGGCCGTCTGTTCGGGACGCCCCCAGTAGCCGTCGAAAAAGAAGCGCCGATCGTCGGCTTTGACCGCCAGTTCTCCCGGTTCGCCACGGTCGAGTGGGGCCGCAGGGTCTGGGTTTTCGGGATCGACGATCCGCACCTCGTAGCCCGGAAACGGCTGGCCCATGCTCTCGGGTTGGGCCGGAAACCACGTCGAACTGTTGCCGACGACGAGGTTCAACTCCGTCTGGCCGTAGAACTCGTTTACCGGCAGGTTCTCGAAGGTTTCGTCGGCCCACGTCAGGATCTCCGGCGTCAGGGGTTCGCCCGCGGCCGCCAGCGTCTCCAAAGAGATGTCGTATTGGTCAGCAGGGTCGTCGACACTCATCAGCATCCGGAGCGCAGTTGGTGGCATGAACGAGTGGGTTATCTCGTGGTGAGCTAGTAGCCCAAAGACGCCCTCGGGGTCGAACCCCTCTCGTGGCCATGCGACGACGGTAGCTCCGTAATGGAACCCTGCAAACAGCGTCCCGCCGAGCGCTGCCCCCCATGCCCAGTCGGCGGGTGTCCACAGCGTCGCCTCCTCGTCGAGACCCTGATCGAAGAAGTTGTACGCGGCGGCTGCTCGCCCGAGCCATAGCGCGTGACTGTGGAGCACCCCCTTCGGCGGGCCGGTGCTCCCACTTGTGTACATGATCACCGAGGGGGTGTCGGGCGTCGACTCGTAGCATTCGATTCCCGGCTCGTGGCTCTTTATAAGTGAGTCGACTGTGTGGGCGTCTCCCGTCTCAGCCCCACCAAGCCCGATCACGTGGTCGAGATCCGGGCAGGAGTCGCGAACCTCATTGATTGTCTCGCACACGGCTGGATCGACCACCACCGCGCTCGCCCCGCTGTCGACCAGCCGGTATTCGAGCGCGTCGGGACCGAACAGCACGGTGAGCGGAACCGAAATCGCGCCGAGTTTCCAGGCAGCGAGATGGACAATCGGGTTCGCGGGTTTCTGCGGAACGACGACCGCAATTCGGTCGCCTGACTCGATTCCCCGTTCTCGGAGCCCCGCTGCGAGTCGATCCGACCGGTCGTCGAGTTCGCCGTAACTGTGGGTCGACACGGTTCCGTCGACTGACACGTATATAAGGGCGGAGCGGTCCGGGTCGTGTTTTCGAAGACAGTCGACCGCCGGATTGTAGTCGTCGGGAAGGTCCCACGAGAACTCCTGGCGAGCCTCGCGCAGCGAATCGTAGGCGGGCATGATCTGCCACGTCATACGATAGCTCTACTGCGGTCGACCTTCCGCCTTACGGCAGTAGGCAGTCCCTACCACGCCGAAATCAGGCTGGGCGATCGAGTGCGACTGGAATCGACCGACTGGCGACGTCGACGACGAACGCCTCGTCGTCTGCCGCCAAGAGGTCGAAGGTGTCGTAGTGGATCGGAACGACCAGATCGGGGTCCATCCGCTCGGCGAGATCAGCGGCGGCCGTTCGGTCCATCACGACGCTTCCGCCGATGTTGGCCAAAAACAGCGAGACCTCGAGTTCGGCAAAGCCATCGAGGGCATCGGAGTCGCCGGGCCAAAAGACGGTGGTTCCCGCCAGGGAGAACCGAAACCCACAGCCCTCACCTTTTGGGTGCGGCACGCTCCCGTCGGCGTTCGCACACGGCCCGTCAGGCCGATTGTACGCCGGAAGCGTCCAGATGTCGACGGTCTCGTCTGTCGATTCGACGTCGACGCGAAGGTGGTCCTGCTGGCTACACCGAACGACAGTGTACGGCAGTTCGTCGACAATGCTCACCTCGCGGTCGATCCGGGCGGCGTCGACGCCGTCGAAGACGACGACAGTCGCGTCGGGGTCGGTCGACCCGTTCGATACCCTCGGAATCGTAGTGGTGGTCGTGGGTGACCATGATCAGATGGCCGTCTTTGGGATACTGGCCATCGAGGACCCCGTACCGGCCGGGGTCCGTATACACTACCGTGCCAGTATCCAATTCGAGCCGCGCGGTCGCATAGCCGAGCCAGTCGACTCCGAGCGTATCGTGTCGAATCGTCATACGTCCCGGGCGGTCGCAGTCGGCTTGTAGCTGGCCCTTCGACGGTCGACTGGAAGTTGATCTCATTGGAAGACGATCAGTAACAATCTGTATTCAGTATAACAGCAAATTGGATTTTTATAGCGTGTCACTTACTATCACATATGGTCGAAAAAACGGTCCACGAGAGCGATCTCGACAGGAGTAGTGTCGCCGAGAGCCTACGGTCGCTTGCTGAGGAGTTCGAATCCGGCGACGACGTTCATATCCGAGTCGGCAACAAATCGGTCCGGCTCGAACCACCCGAAACGGTGAGCTACGAGGTCAGCGTCCACGAAACCCGTTCGCTGATCCGCAGTCCCCGGGAAACGATCTCGATCACGCTCGACTGGAAGCGCCGGTAATCAGTCGACCAGTCGGTCGAAGCTATGGGGGTTCAAGGGGCTTGAACGCTGAGCTACGGCCAACCGATGACAGAGTCCGAGTTGGCGGCGTCCGTCAGGGACGTGCTCGCGGTCGACACCGAGTCGTACAGGACCGAGGCGGCAACCGATGCCGACTTCGTGCGCTCGGAGCTCGATGCCGGAACGTTCGACAACCACCAGTCGATTCTCGGGCTTGAATATGAGTTCTATGCGGTTTCCGAGGACCGCTGGCACACCGAAAAAGACGGCGAGTTCGCTCTCGCGCGCGTTCCGCGTCGACTGCTCGAACTGATCGGCTTCGAAAAGGAACTCGGGCTGCACAACGCCGAGATGACCGCCAGCCCACAGCCGTTCAACAGCTACGGGCTGACGGCGATCGAATCCGAGGTTCGAAGCCGACTCGAAGCCGCGCTCACCTGTAGCCAGGCCGAGGGGCTCCGGCTGGTCAGCGACGCCATGTGGACGATTCCGCCGACCGGCGAAACCGCCCGCAACTATCTCACAGACAGCATCGACGACAACGGGATTCGGATCGCCACCAACATGAGCGACGCCGTGCGCTACCACGCGATGGCCAACAGCGCCAGCGGTGAGTTCCGCGTCGACGCACCCGGCGTCGACCTGGAAGCCGCAACCGTCATGCCCGAGAGCCTGATCACCTCGATTCAGCCCCACTATCAGGTCCAGCAGGCGATGGATCTCCCGCGGTACTTCCGGTACGCGGTCCGACTGGCGGGGCCACTGCTCGCACTCGGCGTCAACGCACCGTTTTTCCCGCCGGATCTCTACGAGGACGACCTCGATCCCGAGTGGCTGTTCGAACACGGCTGGCACGAAAACCGGATCGCCGTTTTCGAATCGGTGCTCAACACCGCCACCGAGACCGACAAGGTCGCTTTTCCACAGGAACTCGAAACGATCGACGAGGCCGTCCAGCGCGTTGTCGACGACGAGACGCTGATCCCGATGGCAGTCGACCGTGACAGTGACTTCCACGACAACTTCGCCACCCTGCGCCGCAAACACGGCACCTACTGGCGGTGGGTTCGACCAGTGTTCGACGGGCCGACACGCTCGCAAGCCAACGCCCGCATCGAGTTCCGTCCGTTGCCAGCCCAGCCCACGGTCAGGGATTCGATGGCACTGACGGTCGCGTTTGCGGGTGCAATGGAGGGACTCACACGCACCGAACACCCCGTCGGGGGTCTCGACTGGCAGCGAGCGAACGACAACTTCTACGCGGCGATGCGAGACGGGATCGGCGCGGAGATCACCTGGATCACCGCCGACGGCTCTGAGACCCACGACATGGAGCTCGCGCTGACCGATCTCCTGGAACACGCCGCCGAAGGACTTCGGGCAGTCGGACTCGACCGGAGGGCCGTCGACCGCTACCTTCAGCCGCTCCAGTGGCGGATCGAAACCGGGCTGACGCCCGCAGGCTGGAAGCGCAGAGAGGTTCGACGGCGGCTCGACGACGGCGACTCGCTGAGTGAGGCGATTCAGTCTATGCAGCGTCTCTACATCGAAAAACAGGCCGCAACGCTGATCGAGGGGAGCTTCACCGACTGGTAGCTGGATTAGCTTGCGGTGTCAGTTTCGACGAACAGACTGTCGAGTTCTTCGTCGGTCACGCGTAGCCGTTTCGTCTGGATGCCGCCCTGATTCAGCGCTTCGAGTTTACAGGCTTCGAGGTGACCCTCGCCGTAGACGCTGATTCGCTTGAAGACGGTTCCAGGGCTGTAATCGTCGTATGGTTTGGTGAGTTCGTAGTACATCGTCATCCACATCAACGTCGGACAGTTACTAAAATATTTCTACGAATTCGAGTAATTTTACTACGTTAGTATACAAATATCACCATCTTTCACCCATATAAATACTCTATAGGGTGCTATGGAGTCAAACGTTTATTTTAGCTACCGGCGAGGAGAAGCGCACTGATCGAAGAGCCTCCGGCTAACCCAGTGGTACGGTCGACCGAAAAAATCCGTCGACGCCCTTAGAGCAGCGCGTCGAACTCTTTGTACTTGCTGATCTCGACACCGTCTTCGGTGACGACGGCGATGTTGATCCCGTTGCCGGAGGCCAGATCCCGCTCGACGGCGCTTTTGATCGCGCGGGCGGCGACCGTTTCGGCTTCATCGAGCGAGAGTCCTTCGTCGTACTCCTGTTCAAGTACACCGAGGGCGAACTGGCTGCCCGAGCCGGTGACGGTGTAGTTTTCCTCGGTCGTTCCGCCGAGTGCATCGATGCTGTAGATGTGGCTTCCGTCGTCGTCGACGCCGCCGAGGATTGGGCTGACGATGAGGAACGCACCCGAGCGCAGGAAGTTACCCGTGAGCGTCGACAGTGCCTGCATGCTCATGTCCTCGCCACGGCGGGCCTCGTACAGTCGGACCTCAGCTTTGAGCGAGGAGATGAGGTTCTGAGCGGCCGACACCGAGCCGGCGATGGTGAGCGCGCCAGTTGGGTGGATCTCTTCGACCTTCTGGACGTCCTTGCTCGAAACCATGTAGCCCATGCTCGCGCGCATGTCGGTCGCCAGCACGACGCCCTCGTCGGTTTTGAGACCGACGGTGGTCGTCCCGGTTTTCATCGCTGCGTCTTTCGCCTCGTCGGTGTTTTGTTGTCCGTTCTGACCGGAAAACTCGCCGAGTTCGGGCCCAAAGACGTTCGCGTTGGTGCCTTCGAGCTGACCCATCTCGCCAGCAGAACCGCCTAATGGAGTTCGCATTACCAATCGTTACGGCGGAGTGCTGATAAATGCAGCCCTTCGGCAACCCTCGCCGCTTTCGCGAAACCGGTCACGTCGGTCACAGTACGAAAAACCACATGGAAAAAACGAACGTCGACGAACTGGACTGGACGATCCGAGACGCAGGCGGGATGGACCTGCGCCGCAAGCAGTTGGACGAGGCGACCGACAGCGACCAGCTGGGCTGTAGTCTCTACGAACTGCCCGCGGGTCAGCGCGCGTGGCCCTACCACTACCACACCGCCAACGAGGAGGCACTGTTCGTCCTGGCCGGGGAAGGGACGCTCCGTGCCGATAGAAAAACACAGGATTTGACCGCGGGCGACTACGTCACGTTTCCGGCCGACGAGTCCGGTGCCCATCGTGTGATCAACGACTCGGAGGGGACGCTCCGGTATTTCGTCGTGTCGACGATGAACGAGCCGGACATCACCGTCTATTCCGACTCCGAGAAGTTCGGCGTCTACGTTGGCTCGCTGCCTGGCGGCCGCGAGGAACGGAGTCTAGAGGGGTACTACAAGCATGATACTGCGGTCGATTACTGGGACGGCGAAGAAATCGAATAGCGTGTTCAGTGACTATTCTTCTTCGTAGTCGCCGCCGTACTTGACGAAGAAGAAGGCGAACGAGAGCGTCGAGACCAGCGCGAAGAAGGTAGCAACACCCAGGGTTTTCGCGCTGTTCGGGATCGTCGGCGGACCGCTGTCGCCACCACCGCTGTCGTCTTCGGTTTCGACGGTTTCGACGTCATCACCGACAGCGACACCGCCGAGCATGCCCTGAGACTCGTGGGGCGAACAGGCGTAGTTGGTGATCCCTTCGTCATCTTCGGTGAACTCGTACTCATACGTATCGCCCTCCGATCCTTGTAGGTCACTGTCGAGTTCCGCCTCGCCATCGGTCGCCGAGACGTTGTGTTCGCCACCGGCACCAGTCCACTCCCACGTGACGGTCGTTCCGGCGTCGACCCAGATCCCGGCGGGCGAAAAGGCGTAGTCGCCACCGTTGCCCTCGGCACCGACCTCGACGGTGACCTCCTCTTCGCCGCGGAGGTCCTCGATGCCGCCGTCGATGTCCTCGAGTTCGGTGAAATCCGGCAGTTCTTCTTGCGCCGTGGCCGTCCCAGCACTGGCGGTGACAGCCCCCGCGGCAGCGGTTGCTCCGGCCGTTGCGCGGAGGAATCCACGTCGAGAGACGCCTGCGTTGTCGCTCATACATCGCGTTTAGTGATCCGCCGTAGTGAATACTTTGGTTCGACGTCGACGGTCGCCCCACGAAGCAACCCTCACTGGGTGTCGACGGGGTGTTTCGGAACGTTTTTGCCTTCTTTCACAACACAATCTGTATGACTGATATCGAGGCCGAACTCCGCGAACAGTTCACAGAGGCCTTTACTGACGCCGAGTTTCCGGTAACGAGTCAGATGGATCTGGTTCCGGCGCTTCCGAACGGCCCGGGAACCACGTTTACGGCCGGCGACCGGACGCTTTCTGCGATGGAACTCGCCTCGAAGCTCGGTGGCCACCAGGATTTCCCCTACGAGGATATCGAGACGCTCGTCGACGACGTGATCGCCGGTCTCAAAGCTGAACGCGTGATCTAACTGCGATCCCGAGAGCTTCTTTAGCCCGCAACTCGTACTACCGATGTGCTTTCCGATCTGTTGGCGACGCTGCCAGCGTGGCTGCTGTTGGGTATCGCGCTGGGTCTGAGCGCATCGGCTATCGTCGCTGCCGTGTTTTATTTCGGCGAGCGCCTGCTGCCAGCTGGCGAGCCGAGCTTTCAACACCGACGCGTCGACGGCGCGCTCCGTCGACTCGCCGAAATCCGAACCTATCTCAACGACATCGGCGAGCCGTTCGTTGAGAGCCACGAGCTCAATGGTCACATCGCCGCGTTCTATCTTCCACAGCGGGATGTCGCGATCACCTTCGACCCACAGGTGTTTTTCGGCCTGGAATCGACCTCGACCTACGTCGTGCTCTGCGAGGACGAGATGCCAATCGCCCAACTTGGTCGACGACTCCCATTCGAGGTCGACGAACCCGAGCGCACCCACAGCCGACCGACGGTCGACGGCTCGGTGATCAGCGCCTACGAAAAGCTCGGTCTGGAAGCCGGGGCTTCCGAAGACGAGGTTCGCAGCGCCTATCGCTCGCAGGTCAAAGAGGTCCACCCCGACCGTGGTGGCACCGAAGCCGAGTTCAAGCGGCTCACCGATGCCTACACCACCGCAAAAGAGTTTACCGAGTAGCGGACGCGGATTGCTCAGTCACGCTGACCGAGTAGCAGTGCCACCCCGAGCAGCGCGACCGCTGCGGCGAGCAGACCGAAACCGGGCGTGTCGTCGTCCGTCTCGGTCGACTCGGCCGACTCGGTCGATGAATCAGTATCTGTTGGCTCGTCGGTCGATTCGTTTTCGACCGGCTCATCGGTCGAATCCGTGTCAGCCGCTTCGGCTCGCTCGCCGACAGCGAACATCGAGAAGCCGGGTGTGGTCGACTCGTAGGTGACTTCGCCGTCGGATTCGTCGACGATTTCGATGTCGAGTTCGATCCATTCGCCGTTCTCGTCGTCGTAGCGGTGGAGGGCCACATCCTCGGACGCCACGCCTCGCTCTTCGAGTCGTTTGCTGTTTGTGTCGAACTCGATAGTCGACGAGCTCACGCGGTCGCTGGCGTCGACGCCATCCGAAGAGACCGTAAATTCGACGTAGGAGATTGCACGGTCAGACTTGCTCGTCACACTGGTGTCGCCATCGCCGCTTCCGTCGCCACCGAGTTCGGGCGTTCCGTCGGGAAGATCGTCGCGGCTCGTCGACCGCGCAGTAAAGCTCACGTCGGTGTCCTCACCAAAGGTGAGGTCGACGCGACCGAATCGCGTGCCGCTTTCGTCATCGCGGACGGAATCGCCGAGCTCGATGCTGGCTGGTGCGTTGGCCGACGCGGACGTCTTTGCTGAGACGCTCCCATCGTCGTTGGTCTCGATTTTATCAGTCTCTGTATCGTCATCGTCAGCTGCGGGGGCCGCGCTGCTACTGCTGCCGCCGCCTCCGCTGCCACCGACACTCCCGCCGCCCCCAGCCGAGACACGCCGGACAGAGAGTGAGACATCGTCGTCGACGCCGGCTCGGGCGGCTTTGATCACCGTCGACCCCTCGTTCTCGGCGGTGACCGTTCCGCGGTCGACGGTCGCCACGCGAGTGTCGGAATTGCTGTAGTCGCTGGTCGACGTTGCACCGACAACGCGTCCGTCGACCGTGGTCACGGTGACGGTAGCGGCGGTGGTTTCGCCCTCGGTGAGTTCGTCGTCAGCGAGTTCGAGATCCAGATCGTCGACCGACCACTGTAGCAGTGGATAGCTATCGGTGGCCGCCCACATGGTCGAAAAGTCCAGCGCGCCCATGTTGTCGGTGTCGGTGGCATTCGTGCCGGTCATCTGGGCGGTCGACAGGCCAGTTCCGCCCTCGGAGTCCGACTGGTTGGTCGACTCGGTATCCCAGTAGGCGTCTTCGACAGTACCCGAGTTGTTACCGACAAGTCCGCCGAGATAGTTTGTACCGGTGACCTCACCAGTGGCGTACGACGTGGTCACATCACTATCGTAGTTGTCGTTGTCTTTGTTATTGTTCCCAACGAGTCCGCCGACATAGTCTGTGCCGTCGACCGTGCCAGTGGCGTATGACTCGCTGACTGTGCCCTCGTAGTTTTCGCCGACCAGCCCACCGACATTGTCAGTTCCTTCCACAGTAACGGTGGTGTATGACTCGTTGACTGTACCCCTGTAATTGTAGCCGACCAGCCCGCCAACAAATCTGTTTCCGTCGACAGTACCGGTGGCGTACGACTCGCTGACTGTGGCTCCGTCGTCGAGGAAGCCAACCAGTCCACCGATTTGATTATCTCCGTGAATGTCGACATCTACGAGTCCAACGTTCTCGATCGTCGCACCTCCGTCAGTTACTCCAAACAAGCCCACGTTGGTCTTCTCACTGCGGTTGATTGCGAGATTCGAAATTGCGTGACCGTTTCCATTAATCGTCCCCTCAAACTGTTCGCTGCTGGTCCCAATCGGCTCGAATCCCTTATCGTCGTTCCAATCTTTCGTCTTACTGGCGTCGATGTCTTGAAGCAACTTGTAATTCGCTGAGAGATCGTTTTCAATCAACTGGAGTTCGTCGACGTTTTCGACCTTGTATGGCTTGTTCTCGGTTCCCTCTCCTGGGAATTCGTACGCGGTGAGTTCGGGGTAGTCGGGCGTGACATACCACGGGCCGTCGAAGTCGAGATCCGCCATGTTTGTATCGGCATCGACGCCGGTCATCTGATCGGTAGTGAGACCAGTTCCACCGTTGGAGTCGTCCTGGCCGGTCGACTCGATGTCCCAGTAAGAATCCTCAATGTCGCTCACGTCATCACGTCCGATGAGACCGCCAGAATAGCTCGCGGAGCCCTCTTCATCGACGGTCCCAGTGGCGAACGACTGAACGACCACGGCGTCTTTCCTATTTAATTGGCCCTCAGTAAACCCGGCGAGACCACCGACATTCTCTGTTCCGTCGGCCGATCCGTGTGCAGAACTATTTGTGATCGATCCCTCTCTGTTGACTCCAACGAGGCCGCCGACATTCATCGTACCATTGACTGGGCCGCGTGCGGAACTACTCGTGACTGATCCTTGGTCGATTTCCCCGACGAGACCGCCACTTTGCGCCTCTCCATTGACATCAACTGTCGACGATGACGCATGTAACTCACTTTCGTCTAGTCTCCCCGCGATTCCGCCGACGTTCTCTTTCCCGTCGACCGTACCGATAGTCGACGCATTTGTAATCGCCCCTCCGGAGGCGCTTTCAACTATCCCACCCACATTGTCACCGGTCGAATTAATCCTGACCTCTGCGGTCGCGTTTTCGAGATGGCTGTCGTCCAACCCACCAATAAGTCCACCAGCCTCCCCGCTGGAATGAACTGTTACGTTCCCCGAAACGTTCTCGAAGTGGTTTTCGTTACTGTATCCGGTAATCCCTGCAACATTATTGTCTCCACGGAAGGTTCCCGAAACCGAAACGTTTGAAACGGTGCTATCGCTATAGAAGAATCCAGCGAGCCCAGCAGTATTAAAGCCACCAGTGACATTTGCATTCTCAATGACGATATCGGTAATAATCGAATCGTTAACTTGCTCGAAAAGGCCCGTGTTTTGGCTGGATCGGTTGATATAGAGCGACGAAATCACATAGCTCTGCCCATCGAGCGAACCGGTAAACTCCCCAATCGGTCTGAAACCCTCGCCGCCGTTCCAGTGTTCAGTTTCACTGGCGTCTACATCCCGCGTGAGCACGTAGTTCGCTGAGCGATCTTTTTTCATTTCTTGGAGGTCAAACACGTCCTCAAGTTCGTACGGTTCGGCCTCCGTACCCTCGCCGTCAAAGGGGGGACTGAGCGATGGATACTCTGCGGTGAGGTACCACGTGCTCTCGAAGTCGAAGCCGTCCATGTTGCCGTCGGCCGAGGCGTTCGCACCAGTCATCTGAGCGGTGGCGAGACCAGTCCCACCGTCAGAGTCGTCTAGACTGCTCGTCTCTGTGTCCCAGTAAGAGTCTTCGACGTTGCTGGTGTCACCACTGCCCACGAGCCCACCGATACTGGTACTATCTCCGTCGACATCGCCAGTTGCATACGATTCCCAGACCTCGCCGCCGTCGTTATCGCCAACGAGCCCACCGATACTGGTACTATCTCCGTCGACATCATTAGTTGCGTACGAGTCCCTGACCTCGCCGCCATTGTTGCCGACCAATCCGCCGACACTGTATCCGTCTCCGTCGACATCGCCGGTTGCGTACGAGTCATTCACCTCGCCGTTGAAGTTGTCGCCGATCAATCCGCCGATGTCGTTTCCATCTCCGTCGACATCGCCAGTTGCGTACGACTTCCTGACCTCGCCGCTGTTTTGGCCGACCAACCCGCCGACATCGGTGTCTCCGTCGATGTTGACACCTTCGAGTCCAACGCTCTCGACGGTGGCATCTCCCGCAGTTACGCCAAACAGGCCCACGAACCCTTCGGTACTGCGGTTGCTACTGAGATTCGAGATAGTGTAGTCGCTCCCGTTGAAGCTCCCTGCGAACTCGTCATCGTCACCCAAATCGCCAATCGGCTTGAAGCCCTCATCACCGTACCAGCCTTTAGTCTCACTGGCGTCGACATCCCCAACGAGCGTATAATTCGCACTCAGATTACCCTCCATCGCCTGCAGTTCCGAGGCATTACTGATCTCGTAGGGATCGTCTTCAGTCCCCTCACCACTGAGATCCTCGTCGGGATCGAGGTCGACCGGATCGGCTGCGGCCGCTGGCCCGACCAACAGCACACTCATCCCGACCAGTGCGAAGACGAACAGCACCGCCACGCGCGTCGACGAGCAGATCATCGTCCTTTGGCCTCCACAGGAATGATATTCCGGGTCCAGTTGTGATTACGACCCAAAATGTGGGCTGCCACAGAGACTGACTGTCGAGTGTTTGTCAAATATAAATAATTTAGAACGAATGTACACGTTTCAGGATCTAAAATACGGTTTTTTAACCTCATTCGATAAGTAAAGATACTGGTAGATCAGGCTTAAACCAGATGCCAGCGGATGGTGGTGTGACAGTGGATCGCGCCCTTCGACTACCACTTTCGACCACCCTGGATCGATCACGCTGGCCGATGCGTGAACCGATAGAGTCCTACTGGTCGACGACCAAGACACTCACAGATTCATGTACGTTTCCGGGCTGATCGCCTACGGCGGGTCGGCGCTCATCGGTGGGCTGCTGGCGGTCGCCCTCGTGGTCAAATACGACCGTCGACAGCCCGCGTTCACCTTTGGACTCTTCTTGCTCGTCATCGGCTTTTGGGCGTCGACGTACGTCGGCTACCTGGTCGCCGACACCGAGGGTTGGCTCCTATTTTTCATTCAGTTATCCTACCTCTCGGTCGTCACCGCCCCGATCGTCTGGATCGTCTTCGCGCTGCAGTACACCGACCGCGAGGCCTGGCTCTCACGGCGGCGGCTCGCGTTCTTGCTGGTGGTTCCCGCGGGCGTACTCGCGCTCGTCTGGACCGCCGACTCGCACTCGCTGTTTTATACCGAGATGTTCGTCCGAACGGTCGACGGCGTCGCTCTGCTCGAAACGCCGCCCGCGATCGGCCACCGAATCAACGTCGTCTACTCCTATGGCTTGCTCCTGATCGGGACGGGTCTCATCGTCGGCGAGACCGTCACCAACAACCGGCTGTACCGCCGCCAGTCGCTGGTCTTACTTGCCTGTCTCAGCGTGCCGTGGCTCGCCAACGGGCTGTTCCACCTCGGTTTCGAGCCGATTCCGACTGCCGATCTCACGCCCGTCGTCTTCGTCCTCGTCGGCATCCCGTTGGCGGTGATCGTCCAGCGCGCCGAGCTGACCGGTTTCGTTCCGGTCGCCCACGAGCGCGTCTTTCACACGCTCGACGATCCGGTGTTCGTCGTCACCACGTCGAACCGGGTGCTGGATGCCAACCGCGCGGCCCGTGAGTTGGTCGACATCAACGCCGATACCGACGTCACGGACCCGCTCGAAGGTCGAGATCTCATCGAGATCCTTCCCGAACCCTTGCTCGACGGCGGTGATCTCCATCCCGGTCTCGACGGGGCGATCGAGTGTGTGATCGGGGTCGACGGCACACCGCGGCAGTACATCGCTCGGATCAGGGGCACCGAGACGGAAACACAGGGTGACCCTCGGGGCAGTATCCTCTCGTTGACTGATATCACGCTCCAGAAGGCACATCAAGAGAGCCTCGAAGCGAAAAACGAACAGCTCGAACGTCTCGCGGGCGTCGTCTCACACGATCTGGCGACACCGTTGGCGACCGGTGAGAGCCTCCTGCATCTCATTCGGGCAGACCTCGATTCGGCGTCTACCGAACTCGACCAGTCGCTGTCGGATCTCGAATCCGTCCACCGGCGGCTCCGGGCCTTTGCCGAGGGATTGCCCGCGCTTGCCCGCGAGAGCACCGACGTGAAGACACCGACTGACTGCGATCTCGAAACGGTCGCTCGGGCGGCGTGGGAGGTGGTCGACACCGGTGACCTCCGGTTGTCGGTCGAGTCGACCTGCAGCCTGACGGCGGATGCCAGTCGGCTCCAACAGGCCTTCGAGAACCTCTTCGTCAATGTCGTCGAACACGGTTCAACGAGCAGTCGACAAGTGCCCGACGCTCCAGCCGAACACGCCGTCAGCGGGCGATCAGACGCGACAACCGTCCGGGTCGGCAGGCTGTCGACGGCACCGGGATTTTATATCCAAGACGACGGGCCGGGAATCCCTGCCGACCGACGCGAAGACTTGTTGGCCTTCGGCGTCTCCACCGGGAGTGGTTCGGGCTACGGCCTCGCGATCGTCCGGACGATCGTCGAAGCCCACGGCTGGTCGCTGTTGGTGACCGACGGAACCCACGGCGGCGCGCGCTTCGAGATCGAGACCGCCACCCATGTAGCCTGAAAAACGCGGGGGTTCCATGAGACACCACTATACAGTGGCATACCTTTTAGGAGGGTGTCAGGACACTACTGATACATCATGAGCAGTATGCAGAGACGTACAGTCGACGACGGTCCACGGCGAACCGCGAGTGGTGTGTGGGCGTGAGCCACACTGATGAGTCGGGTTTCGTATCCTCAAGACAGCCGATTTCGGTGCTGTTGATCGACGACGACGAGACGTGGGTCCGGACCCAACGGCGGCTGCTCGAACGCACCAGCGAGGCGCTTAGTGTGTCGACGGCGATGGGGTTCGAGGCGGCCCGCGAGGCGATTGCGGCCACCGAGCCGGACTGTATCGTCTGTGATTACCAACTCGGCGACGGAACCGGTGTCGAGCTGCTGGCCGAGGTTCGCGCCACCGATCTGGACCGCCCGTTCATTCTAGTGACCGGCGAGGGCGACGAAGCGGTCGCCAGCGAGGCGATCAGCGCCCGGGTCACCGACTACGTCAGGAAGATGGATCTCGGCCAGCGGCCCACCGGACTAGCTCGGAAGATCGAAACGGTCGTCGAGGCCGACCGAACTCGCCGGGCGTTGGCCCGCGAACGCACCCAGAACAAAGCCCTCCTAGAGATGGTCACCGCCGCGACCACCCGCTCGGAACTCGGTGTGAACGTCTGCGAGCAGCTAGTCGACAGCGGCTACGCCTGTGCGTGGATCGGTGTGGTCGACGACGACCACGGGGTTGTTCCGCTGGCGACCGCCGGTGATACCGACTATCTCGAAGCCACAATCACGCCTGGCACGCGGCCAGCCGACTGCACTGAACCCGCCCTTCGAGCCCTCGACGAAGCCGAACCAGTTGTCGGCTCGATCGACTCGTTGCGGTCCGAATCGGCGGCCCGAGCCGACACCGCTGACTGGGTGACGACAGCCCTCGACCGGGACTTTCGATCGGTGGCTGCGACACCAATCGCATACAACGAGATCCAATTCGGCGTGCTGACCGTCTACAGTGAGCGACCCGAGATCGGCGATCGCGAGCGAACGTTGCTCTCCGAGTACGCCAACACTGTCGGCTACGCCTTTCAGACGACTGCTTGGAAACGCACCCTGTTGTCGTCGGCAACCGCGACCGTCGAGTTCACTCTCAGCGGCCAGTGTCATCCGCTGGTCATGTTTGCAACAGCACTACCCGCGGGATCACAGCTTCGGACCGAAACTGTGATCCCACGAAACGACCGCGAACTCCTCTATGTCACCGCTGTCGGCGGTGCCTCGAAGGCTGACCTCGCGGCCGCCGCTGACGCCACCGAGGCCATCGTCTCGGTCGATGCCTACCGCGACGACGACGGAATTACGTGTGGCATCATCGCCCACACACCGGCTCCCGAACCGCGACTCGCTGACTGCGGTGCGTCGCTCTCTAGGACCGTCGTCGAAAACGGCCGGGCACACCTCACGGCCGTAATCGGTGCAGACACGACCGTCCAGAAGTGTGTTGCAGCCCTCTCGGAGTTGTGTGGTTCGGAGTCAGTCTCGACGCTCTGGACGACGCCCGACCAGTCTGGAGCCTCGGAGACCGACGCGGTCGACACACTGACCGACAGACAGCGACAGGTGCTCTCGCTCGCCGTCGAGGCGGGCTACTTCGAGCGGCCACGGCACAACAACACGGGTGAACTCGCTGAGGCACTCGACATCTCGCGGGCGACGTTCACCCAGCACCTGCGGGCCGCACAGCGAAAGCTATTCGAAGCGGGGATTCACGAGCGATGAGATCAGTGTCCAATAGCTACCACTCGTAGGTGAAAAAGGCTCATTCCGACCGCGGCGGCACCAAAGCTGCGCTCAAACAGCTTACCGAGACCAACACAACAGCCGAACAGAACCGTGATTCGAGTGTGCTGTGTGCTGATCTCAGTTCTATATCGAATCCTTCTGTTGATCGATGAGTTCGATCCCGGTGATTTCGAACCGCGCACCACCCTCCTGGCTGTCTGTCACACTGATCTGCCAGCCGTGTGCGTCGACGATTCGTTTGATGATCGCCAACCCGAAGCCGGTGCCCTGTCTGTTGGTTGTGAATCCAGTCTCGAATATTTGATCCTTTTTATCGTCCGGGATGCCAGCCCCGTCGTTTTCGACGTAGAACCCGGTTCCGTTGTCGAGCAGGCCGACCTTGATTCGCACAGCGTCCCCACCGTGTTCGATAGCATTCCGAAAGAGGTTCTCGAATATCTGTCCCAGTCGAATCTCGTCGGCACGGATCTCGACGTTCGTCTCGGTGTCCAGCGACGCCTTTTTCTGGTCGATGTTGTTCCAACTCGAAAGCACCAGTTTGTCGAGCGAGACGAGTTTCAGTTCGGTTACTTCTTGGCCCTCGCGTGCGAGCGCGAGCAGTTCACTAATGAGCGTCTCCATGCGGTCGAGCGCGCGGGCAGCCGTTTCGAGATAGTCGCTGTCGGCCTCCTCGCGGGCGAGGTCGAGATAGCCATCGGCGACGCTCAAGGGGTTCCGTAGGTCGTGGGAGACGAGCGAGGCGAACCGTTCGAGCCGTTCGTTCTTGGCTCGGAGGTCGAGTTCGCGCTGTTTTCGTTCGGTGATATCGTGTGTGAATCCGGCCACACGAACGACAGTCCCACTGTCATCGACAATCGGCTGGGCATGTGACTCGACCCACTTGTTCGAGCCAGCCTGAATGCGATACTCGACTGCCTGTGAGTGGCCCTCTGAGGCTCGCTGCATCACTGCTGAAACGTCGTCGACGTCCTCGGGATGAACGACGTCCAGAAACGCCGTCGGGTTCTCACGGAGCGTCGCAACCGATTGGCCGAACAGCTCCGCATAGCGGGAGTTGATGTATTCGAGTTCGGTCCAGTCGACCGAAAAGATGAACAGCACGTCGTTCGTGTTTTCGGCGAGTTCGTGGAGTTGTCGTTGGGTGCGAGCCGCAACCGCCTCGGCGCGACGACGGTCGACGTACGTCGAAATCTTGGTTGCCAACAGTGAGTACTGTTCTTTGACCGTCTCTTTGATGACGTAGTCGGAGATGCCAGCCGAAATCGCGTCGCTGGCGATTGTCTCGCTCCCCGTGTCAGTAAACAAGATGAATGGAATGTCCGGGTCGACAGTTCGAACCTCGGAGAGAAGATCCAAGCCGGTCATTTCGGGCATCGCGTAGTCGCTGAGTACGCAGTCGATTTTGTCCTGCGAAACGATCTCCGAGACCGCACTGGGGTCGGTCGTCGACTGCACGGTGAACCGTTCGTCTTGTGCTTCGAGGTTCCCCGCGACCATTCGAGCGAAATCCGGTTCGTCGTCGACGTGAAGAATATGTATCCCCTCGGCCGGAGAGAAACTGGGTTGTGACGGAGTAGTCATGGTTGGGTATCCCGTAGAGTCAGCCGCAACTAGTGAACTGACGTTATTAAAGGAACCATGAACAAATATGTTTGGAATCGAGGCTGATTGGAACAGCTTCCTCTATTCTACTCCAAAATATCGGATCGTATTCGATGCGCCGCGCTACTGTCCGCTTTAAAAATAAAAGAACCTGAGTTGTGGTCTGCTCAGTCGTCGGCCGGAGCCGAGCCGCCCTCGGTCGCCTGCTGTTTGGTCCACGAGAGCTTGCCACCGGCTGCAAGAATGTCGCGCTCGCGTTCGGAGGCGTCGAGTTCGGCGGTGAACTCCCACTCGCCGTTGACGCTGACGGTGAACTCTTCTGCGCCACTGCGGACGCCCTCACCGATGTCGTCGACGATCTCGATGTCGTCGCCCTGCTCGATCTTGTCGTAGGTCTCCTGGTCGATCACGAGCGGGACGAGACCGAAGTTGAACAGGTTCGCCTTGTGGATTCGGGCGAAGCTCTGGGCGAAGACGGCCTCGATGCCGAGGTACATCGGACAGAGCGCGGCGTGTTCACGCGACGAGCCCTGACCGTAGTTCTCACCAGCAACGAGCACGCCACCGGGCGACTCCTTGGCACGGGTTGCGAACGTGTCGTCGACACGCGAGAGCGTGAACTCCGAGAGCTTCTCGATGTTCGACCGGTACATCAGGATATCCGCCGTGGCGGGAATGATGTGGTCGGTCGTGATGTTGTCGTCCATCTTGAGGATCGTCTCGCCGCCGACGGTGTCGCCGAGCGGATCCTTCAGTGGGACGTCGCCAATGTTGGGGCCTTTGATGAGTTCGTCATCGATGGCTTCGTCAGGCGAGATGAGGTCGGTTTTCGAGCCGTTGTACTTTTCAGGCAGCTCGACGCCAGGAGCTTCGAGATCGCCGAGTTCCTCGGCGAGGTCTCGTGGGTCGATGATCTCGCCGGCGATTGCCGCGGCGGTGGCGACCTCGGGCGAACAGAGATAGACGTTGTCGTCTTCGATCCCCGAGCGACCCTCGAAGTTGCGGTTGAACGTTCGGAGCGACACCGAGTCACTACCCGGAACGTGGCCGATTCCGATACAGGCACCACAGGTCGCCTCCGAGAAGTTGACACCGGCGGCCATCAGTTCGGCGACCCAGCCCTGACGGGCCAGAATTTCGGCCGACTGTTTGGATGCGGGTGCGATGATCATCTCGGTGTGCATGGCGACTTCGCGGCCTTGGAGCATCTTGGCTCCGGGAAGGATGTCCTCGTAGCTGCCGTTGGTACACGAGCCGATCATGACCTGCTCGACGCGCTCGCCAGCGACCTCGCGGACGGGCACGACCTTGTCAGGCATGCTCGGGCAGGCGATCAGTGGTTCGAGCTCCGAGAGATCGATCACGATCTCGTCGGCGTACTCGGCGTCCTCGTCGGGGGTGAGTTCGACGTACTCGTCGGCTCGACCGACGCGTTCGAGGTAGTCTTCGGTCTGCTCGTCGGTCGGGAAGATCGACGACGTGGCACCGAGTTCGGTACCCATGTTGGTGATCGTCGTTCGCTCGGGAACGGTGAGCGACTCGACGCCGGGGCCGGTGTACTCGAAGACCTTGCCGACGCCGCCTTTGACCGTCAGGCGTCGCAGCATTTCGAGGATGACATCCTTCGCGGAGGCCCATCCCTCAAGCTCGCCTTCCAAGCGGACGTTGACGACTTCCGGCATTTCGACGTAGTACGCGCCGCCGCCCATGGCGACCGCGATGTCGAGGCCACCCGCACCGATGGCGAGCTGGCCGAGACCGCCGGGCGTTGGCGTGTGGCTGTCCGATCCGAGCAGCGTCTTGCCGGGCGCGGCGAAGTTCTCCTTGTGGACGTTGTGGCAAATACCGTTGCCGGGCCGCGAGAAGTGCGCGCCGAACGTGCCAGCCGCCGAACGGAGGAAGCGGTGGTCGTCGGTATTCTTAAAGTCGAACTGGTAGGTCTGGTGGTCGCAGTACTGGGCGGCCAGCTCGGTTTGGACGTCTTCGAGCCCGAGCGCCTCGAACTGGAGCCAGACCATCGTACCCGTGGTGTCCTGGGTCAGGGTCTGGTCGATTTCGATGCCGATTTCCTCTCCGGGGGTGAGCTCCCCCTCGACGAGGTGATCGTCGAGGATCTTCTCTGTAAGCGTCTGTCCCATAACGTTCGCTAATGGATGCTACGCAGGCATAAATCCCGCGTATTTCTCGACTGTTAACCGTGTCAAATTAGAATGCCACTGCCCGATTGTACAGCAACGCTGGCTCACCGGGGGTGTTTTTTCACGTATCTAAACTAATCCGAACTCGGTAGGGTTTAGGCCGACCCGACTGAGCCACCGATATGTTCGAATCCGGCACACTCGTCGACCAGCATATCTCGCCGACCACCGACAGCCAACGTCAACCGAACGGCGTCGACCTCACGGCCGAGATTATTCATAAACAGACCGAGCCAGGCCACATCGGCCTCGATGGCAAGACCGTCGGCGAGCGCGAGCGAATCGAGCCGGTCGACGGCACCTATCGGCTTGACCCGGGCGCGTACATCGTCCAGTACGGCGAAACCGTCCACATCCCCGATGAACACATCGGCTTCATCTATCCGCGCTCGTCGCTGATGCGCAACTCCTGTATGCTCCATACGGCTGTGTGGGATGCGGGCTACGAGGGCAAAGGCGAGGGCTTGCTGGAGGTCCACCACGAAATCGAGATCGACCAAGGCGCGCGGATCGCCCAGATCGTCTTCGCCGAAGCCGACCACGAGGGCACCTACGACGGGAGCTATCAGGGCGAAAACGTCGACTGATCAGTCTGATTTGATGTCTCTATACCAATCTTTTGGCACACGCATCACCCACTGAGAGTCGACCGTCTCTGCTGAAATCCTTGCAAAAAGACATTGTTGACCAGATGGACAGGGCACTCGAACCGAAGGTGGAAAAATACTGGTTTTCTAACTGTTTTGAACACGAAGAGAATGTTAACCCGGTCGGAGGGGTGGAAGTGACATGGACGAGACAGCTGACCAACTCGACGCCCAAGACGAGGAGATTGCGGCCGATGCTGGTGCGAACCCGGAGGCATTCCTGTCGCTTCTGCCTCACTTTTATCGAGGCAGTGTGACTCAGTCGGTAAGCGCCCAAGACCGTCTCGACCGAACCACCGACTGGGCGATCAGCTTGATCGCCGCCTTGCTCTCGGTGGTATTTGCGAGCGAGGCGATGCCAGCGTACCTCCTCTTGATTGGACTAGTACTGCTGGGTATGTTCCTCTTTTTCGAAGTCCGCCGCTATCGGTTCTACGACGTCTGGCGGTCCCAAGTCAGGTTCGTCGAAGAGAACATCTTTGCGAACGCGTTCAATCCCGAAAGCATCGAACATCATTCAAACTGGAGAGAAAAACTCAGCGACAATCTCCGTCAACCGACGTTCAAAGTCTCGTACTTCGAAGCCCTGTCTCGTCGGATCCGTCGGGTGTACGCGTTACTGTTTGTTGTCATCGGACTCGCCTGGGCCTCGAAAGTCACGCTCTTTAGCCCTGAACTACAGTGGACCGAAGCCGCAGAGCTTCCGGGGATTCCCGGTCCGGTCGTCGCAGCAGTGCTGGCTGTCTTCTATCTCGGGGTCTTTTCTATTTCCTTTTGGCCGGGGCAACGCAAGGCAAGAGGAGAAATCCACGGCGTCGACCCCGGCAATTGGAAGGAGACGGACGATGACCATCAGTAATTCCTTCGCACTCCAAAAGCGCTCGCTCACTCGGTTGTCAACTGGAGGTCGTCGACCTCACCCGCCAACTCATCACCGATGAGTGAGGCAAGATACGGCGCGTCGGGGTTGAACCGGCTGTGAGTCAGTTGGAAGACGGTGTGTTCGAGCGCCCGGTCGAGAGTAGATGTCGTTTTGACGAGCCGGTGGCGAATACCGCGCTCGCGGTCGAAAATGAAGAGTTCGATCTCGTCGGTCGGCAGGAAGATGTCGACCGGCTTGAGAATCACGTCGTACGAGCGGCGTGAATGGCTAAAGACCAGTGCGTCGGCCAGCGGTTCCTCGCCGAACTTGACGATCTCGGGCGCGACTGCCCAGCCGGGATCGAGATGCTGATTTATATTGCCATAGTCGACCACGTTCCTGACGGTCGTTCGCTCGCGGATCGTTTCGAGATCGATCTGGGGCTCACGTTTAAAAATAGTAATAAAACTCTTGAGCAAGACGTCGACTGGCTCGGTCACCGACTGTTCTGTGGTCACGGTAGCCGACGACTGGGTTTCAGCAGTCGCTGGTGGAATCAGCGCGTCGCCGTCGGATTGTGGACTGTCGGCCATGGTGTGAGTTGGTGACGGTGCTGTCTCGAATGTTTGAACCACGTCGTCAAAAAGCTCTCGTCGACGGGACGTTATGGATAGTAGGTGGTGTCGATGTTGGACCGGGAGGGAGTCGACGGCGGGCTGGGAAGGAGGTGAACCACGGTCGTTCCCTTCGGTCACTCTCTGGTTCCACACCCTCGGCAGCCGCGTTGCTCCTCACGAAAGTGTTCGGAGCAAAACGGGCTGGGAGGGAGTTGAACCGAAGGAAGGCGGACCGTTCGCTTTGCTCACGGTTGCGACTTCCAGGGTTCAATCCCTCCGTAGCGTTTTCACTGCTCCTTTCAGTCGCCGAAGCGGCAAGCCGCTTCAAGCCGTCGTTCACGACGTTCACGACGACGCATGAAAACGGGCTGGGAGGGAGTTGAACCCCCGACCGTCTGGTTAAAAGCCAGACGCTCTGCCTAACTGAGCTACCAGCCCTCATCGTGAATTGCTTGTACGTATTGATAAGGGTTTACATCAACCGCCGCTACGTCTCCGTCTCACACAATTCTGCCTGCTGACACACTACTGCTCGGCAAAGTACCCCGCCAGCGCATCGGCAACCACGTCGCCTGGCTCGCGGTTCTCCATCGACGCCCGGTGGCGAAGCTCGACGTAGAGCTCCAGCGGTAGTTGTATCTGGAGTCGACCGGGCGTCATCCCCAGTTCTCGCAGGGCTTTCTCCCCATCAGTGCCGTTGTTGATCGCGCTGGCGACCGACCGAATATCCCGAACCGTGAGATCTGCGTCCAGACTCGCCCACGCGAGTAGATACCGGTCCTCTGCGGGAACGCGTGCGATGTGCTTGGCCGCCGTCGGTGCGATATGCCCGCGGGCGACGTGTCGACGGATCGACTGCGGCAGATCGTGGACCCGCGCCCATTTCCGAATAAACGAAACCGTCACTCCATCGCCAGCCTGCTCGGCGGCTTCCTTGTACGAGCCGACACCGCGAACCAGTGCGGCGCAGGCGGCTGCACCACGAAGCATCAACACGTGGTCGTTGCCGCCGACCGCACCGGTGGCGAACTCGTAGACGACCTCGGCGGCCTCGTCGACGCTCTCGGGGTCCTCGGGGTCAAAGCCGACTGCCTCGGCGGCTCGCTCGCCAGTAATCTCGGGATCGGCTCGCACCACCGGTGTCCCAACTGGCGTCTCTCGATCCGAGCCGTACTCCTCACTCATTGTCCCGACTAACGGATGCGTTCTGTAAAAGCATCCTGTTCAGTGGCTTCTGTGGGGTCGGCGTTCCCCTCACAATCCACCCGTGATCAGCGCGCATCATTCGATAGCTGAAGACTGTACGGGACACCTAAAAGAGCTTGTTGCGAATCCGACTAACCCCTCGGCTTTTCGCGGTAACTTCCTACAGGATTGGTCGGTCAGTTTTTGACGGCTCGAAGTCGAGTTACAGTCAAGATGGGGGCGCGTTATGGGTAGGGGACTTCCGCAGCAGCCTCTTGGTCGGCGTCTGTTTCGTCGGCGTCGGCCGTCTCAGCGTCGGCGGTCGACTCCTCGTCGGCCTCCCCATCGGCGGCAGCCTCGGCTTCGCGCTGTTCGGAGAGGTGTTCCCAGACTTCTGCACAGCCAGCACCATCGGAGAGATTCGCCAAGTGGTCCGAATGGTTATCGCTCATTGGTTCGCCTCCGTGCCGGTGATCTCTACGGTCATCGAGACAGTATACAACCCCACCACGGTTAACCACCATCTAACCTGTAACACTGGCCCGGGGTCTGCAATATAGGATTATGTTGCTGGTACTGGCGACGGGTAACCGACTCGAAAATCGATCGACGTCGATCGGTTTCGGATCATCTCGGGCGTCACGGATGCGGTCAGTGATTGCTGTAGACGACTGATAGAGGCTTCCGGAGAGCCTCCTGTCAGATATGAGTGTTGCCCTTCGCATTCTCGACGACGGTGCCTGGCTGTCAGTGAACGATCAGCGCCGAGTCAGCGTCAGCGAACTGTGGCGGCTTGATGCGCCCGATTTCTGTGAGTGTGACCTCGTCGACTTCATCGCCGAGGGGTTCACTGCTGTCAGCGCCGACGGGAGCGATGTCGCGGTTACGACCTACGGCAAATGTATCGCCTGCGGCGAGAGCGGTGTCCCCGGTAAACTCCCGGTCGGCACCATTCAGGACGGGACCTACACCGGCTACGACCGACAGAACATGATCATGCGACCAATCGAACGCCGTCAGCGACAGTAGTGGCAAGAGTATCCGGAATACGAAAGCACCGGGAAGGGTTGACGGAGCAGGGGGCTGTTTACGTGTGTAGAAAAGAAGAGTGAAGTATGCCAACTGACGTTGAGCGATGGAAATCTGAGGTCTACGGCAACGAGATCCGTGAGCACCTCTATCGATTTGCAGAAGACGGGTGGGACGCAATACCGGACGACGAGAGCGACGCGTGGTTCGAGCGCTTCAAATGGTGGGGACTGTACCACCAGCGCAACGGCCAGGAAAGCTACTTCATGATGCGGATCGGGACGCCCAACGGTGTGCTCGAACCGGGCCAAACCAAAGCCGTCGCCGAGATCGCCGACGAGTACGCCAGAGGTCCGGGCACCAACCCGATCTTCGGCAACGGCTACGTCGACTGGACGACTCGCCAATCGATCCAACTCCACTGGATCAAGATCGAGGATATCCCCGAGATCTTCGAGAAGCTCGAAGCCAACGGCCTGTCGACCCAGCAGGCCTGTGGTGACTCGTGGCGCAACATCGTCGGCAACCCGATGGCAGGCAAGGCTCCCGAATTCGTCGAGGCCTGGCCCGTTATCCAGGAGCTCAACGAGACGTTCAAAGGCAACGACGACCACTCGAATCTCCCCCGCAAATGGAAGGTCTCGGTGACCGGCGCGCCCGACGGCTCAGGCCAGGGTGACATCAACGACCTGGCATTCGAGCCAGCCTACAAGGAAATCGACGGCGAAGAGGTTCGTGGCTTTAACGTTCGCGTCGGCGGCGGCCTCTCTCGAAACGAGCCGCGGCTCGCCCGTGAACTCGACGTCTTCGTTCGACCCGAGAACGCCGCCGAGGTCGCCGGTGGCATCTCCGCGCTGTTCCGCGAGAACGGCGACCGCGAGAACCGATACAACGCCCGCATCAAGTTCCTCATGGACGAGTGGGGCCCCGAAAAGTTCCGCAACGTCCTCCAAGAGGACTTTGTCGACTTCGAACTCGAAACCGCGGGCGTCGACCTCCGCGAGCAGTACACCTACAACGCCGGTGGCGAGGAACACGGCGATTTGATCGGTGTCCACGAACAGAAGGATGGCAACTACTTCGTCGGGCTCAACGTGCTGGTCGGCCGCATGGGTGCTGACGACACACTCGAACTCGCCGAACTCGCCGAAGAGTACGGTTCGGGCGAGGTTCGAGTCAGCCAGCGACAGAACGTGATGATCACCGACGTACCCGAGGAAGACCTCGACGACCTACTCGACGAGGATCTCCTCGAACACTACTCGCCGGATCCACACCCGTTCATGCGTGGCTCGGTCGCCTGTACTGGCACCGAGTTCTGTTCGCTTTCGATTGTCGAGACGAAGAACCGCCAGGTCCGCTACGCGCGGTGGCTCAAGGAGAACGTCGACCTGCCCGAGGGCGTCGAGGACTTCCACATCCACCTCTCAGGGTGTACCGCCTCGTGTGCCCAGCCGCAGATCGCCGACATCTCGCTGCGCGGCATGAAAACCCGCAAGAACGGCGAGCCGGTCGAAGCACTCGACATCGGTCTCGGCGGCGGGCTCGGCGAGAACCCACACTTCGCCGAGTGGGTCGGCCAGCGTGTGCCCGTCGACGAGGTGCCCGGCGCGATCAAGAACCTGCTGGCGAGCTTCGAAGCCCAACGCGAGGGCGACGAGACATTCCGGACGTTCATCGCTCGGCAGGACGAGGAGGCACTCGAAGCCCTCATCGAGCCCGAAGAGACCAGCTACGAGGATCCGATGATGCACAACACCAAGATGACGTGGTACCCCTACGCCGACGAGGACGATATGGACGCCTCGCCTGCGCCGACTGACGGCGAGGGCAACTCCATCGCTCCGGCCGACGACTGAGCGACACCTGTTCGCTGCCATTTTTTGTCGTGTTGCGACCGAGTAGTCACTGCGTACCGATTGGTAGTCGACGCCTACGGAGGATCAAAGAAAGCAACAGGGTTATTGGGCTGACTGAATAGTCAGTTAGTATGCCACTGGGCGAACTGTTCGCAGATCCGACCGACACCCGCGAGGAGTTCATGGCTGCGACCTACGGGGCGCTGTGTGAACACGGGTACGCCGACCTGACGATCCAGCGGATCAGCGACCACTTCCCCAAAAGCCGGTCGCTGCTGTATCACCACTACGACAGCAAAGACGAGCTATTGGTCGACTTTCTGGGCTATATTCTCGACCATCTGGAGGCGACGCTCCCACGAGATCGCGACCAGGACGCCCTGACACAGCTGCGGTGTCTGTTGGACCACGTCCTGCCCACCGATCCCACGGCCGAACGAAGCCAGTTTCGCTGTGCGATAATCGAACTTCGGGCACAGGCAGTGACGAACCCCGAGTATCAGGCCCATTTCACTCGGAGCACGCAGTATATCCACGACCAGTTTGAGGGAATTATCGAACATGGGATTGCTGACGGCCAGTTTCAGCCGGTCGACGCCGACCGGGTCGCCTCGCTGTTGGTGACGACCATCGAAGGCGGGATGCTCCAAGAGGCGACGACCGACACCGCACAGTCCTTTGAGATCGGTGCGACCGTTCGTTCGGAACTCGACTTCTACATCGAGAACCGACTCCTGGCTGCCGACAGCGGGGCCACCGAATGAGCAGCCCGACCCGGGATCGCTCGGTCAACGTCATCGACGGCCCGCTGCTCAAACCCCTCGTCGTTCTCTCGCTCCCAATCGTACTCACCAACCTCCTGCAGGTCGGCTACAATCTGGCCGACACCTTCTGGGTCGGGCGGCTCGGCCAGACCGCGGTGTCGGCGCTGTCGTACTCGTGGGCGATCGTCTTTCTGATCATCAGCCTCACGCTCGGGTTCTCGGTCGCCGGAACTGTTCTGGTCGCCCAGCACAAGGGAGCCGGGAATCTCGACCGCGTCGCCCACGTCTCCGGCCAGACGATCTCGCTCGTGGTCATCGTCTCGCTGCTGTTTTCGGTGGTCGGCTATCTGCTGGCTCCGTGGCTGTTGAGTCTCGTCGGTGCGAGCCCAGGGACCACCGAGTTCGGGATGGCCGTCGAGTACACCCGGACGATGTTTCTCGGGATCCCCTTTGTTTTCAGTTTCTTCGTGTTTCAGTCGCTCCTCCAGGGGTGGGGCGACACCCGGACGCCGCTGTATCTGATGACACTCGGCGTCGGCCTCAACGTGATCGTCGACCCGTTTTTCATTCTCGGCTTTCAGGACAACGCGCTGTTCGAGTGGTTCGGCCTCCAGTCGCTGGAGTCGGCGCTGTTTGCGGCGACCGGCTTTACTGGGTTCGGCGTCCAGGGGGCGGCGATTGCGACGATTCTCTCTCGTGGGATCGGCGCGGTCATTGGCATCTGGCTCCTCGTCTCGGGGGCAGTCGGGATCGAACTCGCTGTCAGCGATTTCGTGCCGAACCCCGAGACGATTCGCAAAATCTTCCGGATCGGCGCGCCCGCCAGCATCGAGATCAGCACCAAAGCACTCAGCGTGACGATCCTCACCGCGCTCGTTGCCATCGCCGGAGAGGAGGCCGTCGCCGCCTACGGGATCGGGACCCGTGTCACCTCGATGGTGGTCCTGCCTGCGCTCGGACTGGCACGCGGGGTTGAAACCGTCGTCGGCCAGAACCTCGGGGCCAACCAGGTCGACCGCGCCAAGCAGGGAGTCCGTGCGGCCATCGGGATCGTCGTCGGCTCGTTTCTCCTCTTCAGTGTTGGCGTCTACCTATTCGCCGACGTGCTCATCGACGTCTTCGTGAGCGGACAGGGTGCCGACTCGGTCGTTCCTATCGGGGCGGAGTATCTCCGCGTGGTCGGGGTGACGTACAGTTTCCTCGGGATCTTCTACGTGATCCAGGGCGGGTTCCGTGGCAGCGGCCGCACCCGGGTCGCGATGGTGTTCGCGTTTATCGGGTTTATCGTGCTGCGGTCGGCGCTGGCCTACGTGTTTGCGGTACCGCTCGACTGGGGAGCAACCGGGATCTGGTACGGTGAGGCGGCTTCGAACGTGGTGATGGCCGCGCTCGCGTTCGCATACTTCCGACGTGGGACGTGGACCAACCGGCTCGTAGACGATGACTCGACAGTGGCCGACCAATCCGTCGTAGATGACCAACCACCAGCCGACGACCAGCCACCCACATCCAGCGCCGACCAGCCTCCTACGTCTGGTGATCGGCCAGCCGATACCGACTGAGCGATACGAACAGTCGGCCGACGGTATCGATTACCGTACCAGATAGTAAGGGTCATCTTCGATTTGGTCTTTTAAAAACGCCTCCATCTCACCGGCCCGAACGCCCATCACGTTCAGCCCGTTGAGCATGTAGTGGTCGAGCACGCCCGCCGCGACCATATCGTCGCGGAGCCCACGCCGATTCCAAAAGTACAGGTAGTTGTTCTTGGTGTAGTTCCGCTGGGTAATCTGTTCGGTCGTGCCGTCGACGGTCAACTCACCTTCGACTGTCACGGTCTTGGCGTATGGGACATCACAGATACGCTCGATGTAGTGGAGTTGCGTTGAGATCAGCCACGGGGTACCGATATTGAGGTAGAGCACGTTGTCCGCACTGAGCTGTCCGTAACAGCCCTCCGGCGAGAAGGTGTCGCGAAACCGACAGCCGTCGAACCGATAGCTACCGTCGACGAGAATGGAGTGCAGCGGATCGGGGGTCCGGTACTCCGCATCCTGAAAAAACAGCGAGGAAAACGCCCCCAGCTCGGGCGGTGTTTCGTCGACGTCGAACGCCCCCGTTTCGCGGAACGACTGCGTAAAGCCTGGAACAAGCACCGAGTCGAACGCGGAATCGAGTTTGTCGACGATCAGATCGTAGGGGTTCGTCTCGAATGCGGTTTTGATATCGCTGAGTCCGATGTGGACGAACGCGACGTCTGCGTCCTCGTACTGATCGAGCACCGTATCGAGCACGTCCTCGGCGCTCGGGCCGACTGGATTGGGCTGGTGTTTCAGGAGATAGTGTTTGGCGCTACAGATCGCCGTTTCCGGGAGGTGTGTGACGTGTCGTATCACGTCTCGACCGGTCGACCGGCTGGTGTGTGGAGAGCCCTGTGTCATTGGTGGTTTCGCCTGGCGAACCGAGACGTGGTATCGACGGCTGCTGATCAGTCTGTCGTTGCTGTCGGCTGCATTTCTGTAGCGTCGGGGCGTCGACGCTTTTACTTTTTCACACAAGTAGCCATACGTTGGTATAATACTGTAATTTAATAGTAAATGTGACCAATCCCAATGAGCTATATAGTATATTTAAATTAACTGTATGTATCCTACAACTAGGCTTCCGACTCTCCGGGTAGGTAACCAATCGGTTCAGCGTAAACGCGCCGATCTGACACCGGAACGGGCCCGTTGACGGGAGGTAAGCAGAGAATAACAAACCCCTATTCGGCCCCCAACCCGGATATGATGCGTACGAATCGCGGTTGGATCCGACCGAGCGAGTGGTCGACAGCTGTGACCGCGGGCGAACGACCCCGAGGCCTGATCGATCACGACAGTGGACAGCAACTTCCCACCGGTCGGCAGGCAGACTGTGATCGGTAATGCGGGTTCAGTTCGACGTCACCCATCCCGCACACGTTCACCTGTTCAAAAACGCGATCCGAACGCTCGCGGCCGACGGCCACGCCGTCGCGGTTGCCTCGCGACAAAAGGAAGTAACGACCGAGTTGCTCGATGCCTACGGGATCGAACACACCGTGTTGTCGACCAAAGGAACGACGACCGCGGGCCTTGTCTCCGAATGGTCGCTCCGCGAGCTCAGAACCATCGCATTCACCCACCGGTTCGATCCCGACGTCGTCGTGAGTCGAGCACTCCCTTCGGCAGTCCATGCGGCCGCGCTCACCGGGGCGAAAAGCGTCGTCGTCACCGACACCGAGTATATTTCGACGATCTCGAAGCTCATTACGCCGTTCGTCGACTACTGGTGCACCTCGGAGTTTTTCAGCCACAGCTTCGGTGACAACCAGCGCTACCACCGCGGGTTCGACGAGCTCGCGTATCTCCACCCGAACCGGTTTCAGCCGGATGCCGACCGACTTCGTGCGCACGGTGTCGACCCCGACGAGCCGTATGCTGTCGTCAGGTTCGTCTCGATGGGTGCCCACCACGATGTCGGCCGAGCTGGCTTTTCGCCGGCGGCCAAACGTCGGCTCGTCGAAGCGCTTTCGGCCCACGGGACCGTGTACATCTCCTCGGAGCGGCCACTTCCTCCGGAACTCTCGGCCTATCAGGCACCAGTGCCACCCGAAGCGATCCATCATCTGTTGGCGTTCGCCGAGCTGATGGTCGGCGACAGCGAGACGATGGCAACTGAGGCTGCGCTGTTGGGTACGCCGACGATCAGAGCCAACTCGCATGCGACCGACGAGGCGCTCGGGGTGTTCGTCCAGCTCGAAGAACGCGGCCTGGTCGAATCGATCGGCGATGAAGACGCTGCCCACGACCGTGCGCTCGAACTGTTTCGGTCCGCAGAGGCAGCCGACCAATGGAAACGGCGTCGGGAGACGCTTCTCGACGAGACCGAGGACGTCACCGCACATCTGCTCAAGATTATCGAGGAGGCGGCCGATGAGTAATCGCTCGACACAACAGACTGCCACGCAGCCGACCGAATCGACCTCGTCTCACGCTCCACAACTGCGGGTGTTGAGTCTCGTCACGAACCACCGAGCTCGGTTCTATCTCCAGCAGATCGACGGGCTCCGCGAGCGCGGAATCGATGTCGACATCGTGACCGTTCCGGACGACAACAACGACGGTGGGTCTCGACAACTGACTGATTACGCCCGTTTTTATCTGGCAGCGCTACGGGCTGCACCAGGTGAGTACGATCTCGTACACGCGAACTACGGGCTTTCGGCCCCACCGGCCGTGGCTCAGTGGTTTCATCCGACGGTCGTTTCACTGTGGGGGAGCGATCTCCTCGGCAAGTACGGTTTGGTCGGCCGGCTGTCGGCCCGGCTTGCCGACGAGGTGATCGTGATGTCGCCCGAGATGGCCGCCGAGCTCGATCGGGACTGTCACGTTATCGCTCACGGAATCGATCTCGATCGGTTTCGTCCCGAGCCACAGGAGGTCTACCAGGCCGAACTCGGCTGGAGCTCCGAGGCCGCACATGTCCTGTTTCCCTATCCAGAGACACGCACGGTCAAAAACTACCCTCGCGCCGAGCGCATCGTTGCGGCGGCCGCCCCACGAGTCGATCGGCCGGTCGAACTCCACACCGTCAGTGGTGTCGCTCACGAGGAGATGTACCGGTATATGAACGCCGCCGATGTGCTGCTTTTGACCTCGAACCGCGAAGGATCGCCGAATTCGGTAAAAGAGGCGATGGCGTGCAACCTTCCAATCGTCTCGGTCGACGTCGGCGATGTCGCCGATCGACTGGCTGGCGTTTCACACGCTGCGGTCCACAACGATGATGCGGCACTCACGGATTCGCTCGTCGAACTGCTCCGAACACGCGAGCGTTCAAACGGCAGAACCCATATCAAAGAACTCGGAATTGACACACAGGTTGACCGGCTCGTCGACGTTTATCAGCGTGCCGTCGACGCCTGAGTCTCAGAGGATATCGCACATCGTGATCCGCCACTGGTCGGGAGCTGTCGGAAGCGTCCGGTCGGCGAACTCGGGCGGCCACATCATATACTCGGTTCCCAGCCGAACCCAGCTGTCGCCTGGCTGGGTCGACGAACAGGTTACGATCACGTCTGCACCATTGGCGCGACCGTAGCGGTCTACCGCATCGAACAGGGCCCGTGTGATCGCTGGATGGCCCCACGTCTGTTCGATGACCCGATACTCGCTGAACGTGCCCCGTGAGAGCATCCCGCAGACGAGAAAGTCGAGTATGCGTTCGCTGTCGACTGCGCTGGCGAGAAACACCGTTGCGTCCGGAAACGAAAGACAGTGCCGCAGCCGCTCGAGAGACCGATCGAAGTGGTAGGAGTCGGAGAGAGACGACTGGAGTCGATCGGCGAGCGAACGGACTGTCGGCTCGTCGACCGCGCCCTCGAGCCGATCAATCCGGTAGCGTGGGGTGGTTTCTGCGTCCGGCATCTCCGCTGCGGTATTGGTACGCGTTGAACCACCAGTCTCTGGGTTCGGTTTGGGTCTATCCCCGGTTCCACCGTAGAGTCGACGCACTAGTGTAGCCATACTCCACGAAACGAGCGGGGATGCTGTGAGCTTCCTGTCGATGGGTGCCAGCCGTGAAACCGCGTTCGAAAGCAGCGTACTATCGGACAGATACTGCGAAAACACGTTCGACGGCGAGATGATCGAGACGTACACCGGAAGCCTGGCCCAGTGCCAGCCGTTTTTCTGGTGGTGTTTGGTCGTGAGCTTTCCGGCACGGTTGAATGTCAGGACCATATCCGCCTGCTGGCGACTCATCTGCAGCGACTCATCGAGTAGTTGTGAATAGTAGCCGCGACCACGGTAGTCCTCGTGGACGGCTGTCCCACCATGAATGTGGACAGACAGTGCCTCCTGGTCGGGTGTGTGGAGCTGGTGTCGAAACACTCGTCGCGCAGCAACGACCTGGCCTGTGTCGTTCGTAACGGTAAAATCGTCTTCCCCAGGCTCGAAGTCCGGATACATCGTATACTTCCAGTCGAAGTAGGCTGTCGAACCCCAGCCGTCGAACGCGTGGCACAAAAGCCGATATACTGCCTGTTGCTGCTGGTCCATCCTACCGTCTGTGTGGCAATTGCCGGTATAGTAATGCGAACCCTATTGTCAGAGCTGGCAGAACGAGCCGCACCGTTCGACGGGGGATACGGCCGGTATGATGGAATCTCGTTTCTGAGACCAGGGACAGTGACTTTTTATTCATACACATCGATACTAGGTTACTGCCGACCGACGATACAACCGATAGCACCCTATTATGACTCACTCCCCAGACTCGATGCGTGCCACGGTGGATGTGATCAATTTCTGGTGTGTGGTCGTGCTTATCATTTCGGCGGCGTCTATTGCCGGTGTTGTCGGTGCCGCCGTTGTGAGCGGCGAGTTCGAGGACCGCAATTTCGACGTGGAGCCCGAAAACGAGACCGCTGCTGACGTACTAATCGAAACGCAACCTGACGGCAGCTCGACCGTTCGGTGGTCAGAAAAGGGCGGGGCAGAAACCATCGAAATCCGCGTCGACGATGAAGTCGTCGCCGAACTGGAGGTCGTTGGCGAGGAAACCGAGGTGACGAGCGGTGAGTTCGACGTGTATGCAACCTACTCGGATAAGCCGTCCGAGCGCATCGACTCACAGGGCTGAGCTGTTCGAACTACACTCGCTGCGAACACGGGTCTGTGGCCAAATCGCAGGCCTCTATTTAACTAGTATCGCCGTTCCATTCCTGCTGTCGACCGAACTGGAAGGGCTCGACTCCACAGTAGCGTACCTGCATTCGGAGACGGCCGATCGAAGGGATGATCAATAGTATTCGGCCTGACTACGGCGGTAATGAGAGTCTACTAGACGAAACCACCTAGTAGCCGGACGCTACTCGGTGGGTGGATGCGATACGATTCGGTGGGTGTATGAGGTAGTCGACGAGGCGTAGAAAGGAGGACCGCCGCCACGGTTTCTGGTCGATATACATGCTGAGTCGGCGGGCTCGCGCTTTGGTGAGTTAACGGCCGCCGTTCGGCTATCAGTAACGGTGTTTTGTGACGTGGTTCGGGCCACAAGCAATACATAACAAAGGGGGTTTCGGGGGGAGTACTCCACAGTTCACCTCGTGTCGCCATCCGAAGACTCCGGCGGCATGGACACTCAACTATGAATGATACTAAGCGACAGGCGACGGTTCTGAAGGCACTGTTGGCGATTGGATTTCTCGCGTTCACCGCCGCACTCGCGATCGCATACAGTCGACCGGCAACCGGCTATGAGCTGTCGATCTACGCGTCGACACCGACCGGCTTTTGGATTGGAGCAATCATCGCCGGTGTAATCGCGTTGACCGTGATTTTCGCTCCACCGGCCTCTCGGTTGGTTCGAATGGCGGCACTCGGCCTCGTAACGAGCGTGGGGATGGCCGTTTTTGCGCTGCCGCTCGTTCGAAGCTACTTCTTTTACGGTGCGGGTGACTCAATGACCCATCTCGGCTGGGCACGGGAACTCCTCGCTGGCTCCGGAAGTCCGTTGGGCTTCGTCTATCCGGCGGTGCACATGATGTCGGCGTTCCTGACGGATCTCAGTGGCTTCGATCTGACCTATACTCTTCAGTTCGTTCCGCTCGTCGTCTTCCCACTCGTGAGCATCGTGTTTACGGTGTTGTGTGTCCAGTATCTCATCGATAGCAAGTGGGCCATGCCGATCGGCATTGCTGCCGGACTGTTGTTGCTTCCGATCAACCATCTCAGTATTCACCTGTTGGCTCACCCGTCGAGTCAAGCGATTCTGTACCTCCCGTTCGTGCTGTATCTCGTGTTCCGGTTCGTCAACGAGCCCTCCGATGGCTTTGCGTTCGGAACACCGATCGGGATCGCGCTCGCCATTGCCTGTATCGCGATCGTGTTCATCCATCCACAGGAGGCGATGAGTCTGATCGTGTTGCTGGGCGGCATCGCCATCGTCCAGTTCGGCTACAGACGGTTCCGTCCGACCGACCGGATCGCCCGCCATAGACCGGTCTATGCGCACACGATCTTGACCTCTCTTGTGTTCTTCTCGTGGCTTCCACAGCACGACCGTCCAGCCGAGCGAATCCGGTTCGTCGTCTCACAGTTCACACAGGTGGGTACCACACCCGGCTCGGAAACGACTGGAACCCAAACCTCCTCGCTTGCCGCACTGGGGGGAAGCGTCGAAGAACTGTTCGTGAAACTGTTCCTCGTCGCGCTGATCTTCTGTCTGTTTGCGGCCCTCGTCATGAGTGCCAACCTGCTAGGTCGGCTCGACAACCGAACCCCGAGTCGAACCGCGCTGATCACGTATCTCACCGCAGGGCTCGTTCCGCTTGGCATGTTGTTCGTGGCCGTGTTCGTAGCCGATCAGGGCGACCACTACTTCCGATTTTTGGGCTTCATCATGGTGCCGGTGACGTTGTTGGGTGCAGTCGGTCTCTCGAAGCTCGCATCCAGGCTCGAAGGTTCGGTCTCACGGACGACGGTTGCAACGACGCTTGTCGTTGTCGTGACCGTCATGATCGCGGCACAGGGGCTCGTAGCGCATCCCTCGCCGTACTACTACCAGGGCAACAACCAGGTGACCGAAAGTTCGATGGAGGGCTATTCGGTCGCGTTCGACCATCGGGTCGAAGACACCGCATGGATCACACCACGTGACGGTCCACGCCGGTACGTCGACGCCTACTTCGGCCGACCGACTGCCAACGAACTCGACTTCCCGGAAGACGGTGTCAGAGGTGATATATTCAACTCGAACCTGTCGACGACCTACGACTCGGACCGGTATCTCCCGATACGTCAGGCCAACTACGATCGGGAGATCGGCCTGTACGACGGGCTCCGCTACGAAGAGGAGGGCTTTGAATCGTTGGACAACCGAGCCAACTTGTACCGCGTTCAGGACAACGGTGAGTTCAACTTATACCTCATACGTAACGAGGCTGAGTGATGGAGTTCGCAGACCGTATCGCCTCGGGCGTTAAAGCGAGCTTCGGCTCGCGAATCGTCAAAATCGTGGCCAACGGCCTGCTGCTCGTCATTCTGACACGGTATCTGTTCACAACGAACGAGTACGGACTGCTGACGACGGTGATTTCGGTCGTCGGTGTGGCGTCGATGTTTGCGACACTCGGCTTGCCGTCGTCGGCCGCAAGATACGTCGCTGAGTACTCCGAAACCGACCCTTCGCAGGTTCCACGAATCCTCAAGGTGTCGGTGCTGTTCGTCTTCGGCTTCGGCTTGCTCACTGCAGCCGCGTTGGTGGTGTTCAACCGCCAGATCGCCTCCTTGGTCGACGAGGCGGCGATTGCACCGCTGTTGTTCGTCGCTGCGGTGTACGTGATCTTCGAGTCGCTCCACAAGTATCTGACCGGAATCCTCCAGGGGCTCAACGAGATCCCGTTGAGTGCCGCAGTCAACGCCACGGCATATATCGGTCGACTCGTGTTTGCGATCGGGCTTGTCGTTGTCGGGTACGGCGTCTGGGGTGCGCTTGCAGGTTACATGCTCGGATTCGTTCTCTCGGTTTCTCTCGGTGGCTGGCTGCTGTATTCGCGGTTCTACCGGACGCTGCCGACTGCCACCGAAATCGAAGAGGGACTCGTTCGGAGGTTTCTCGAGTACAGCGTTCCGTTGACTGCGACTCGTGGAGCGACTGTTATAGATAAAAAGATCGATACAATCCTCGTCACAGCAATAGCTGGATTGACGCCAGCAGCGTTTTATGCAGTCGCTAAACAGGTGTCAGATGCCTGTATTGCGCCCGCCAGTTCGCTCGGTTATACGATCTCACCAGCGTTCGGAGAGGATAAAGCCGGCAACCGACTCGAACGTGCGGCCCGCCTCTACGAGTACTCGCTCGAACACGTGTTGATCTTTTATATCCCCGCCACAGTCGGCCTGATTCTCGTCGCCGAGCCGATGTTGCGGGAGGTTTTCGGACAGAACTATCTCGGTGCCACGCCCGTTGTTCAGGTGTTTAGCCTGTTCATTCTCGCGAACGCAGTGAACAAGATCACGACTGACAGCCTTGATTACCTCGGCCGCGCGCGGATTCGCGCGATATTTAAAGGTGGGATGGCGTTCGGAAACGTCGGGCTCAACCTGCTATTGATTCCGATCTACGGTGCCGCAGGGGCTGCTATAGCCACGGTGATCACGTTCGGCTCGTACACGCTCCTCTGTGTCTACATCATCACGAGAGAGCTTCCGGTCCAGTTCGGGGCGCTCGTTCGACCCGTCGGGCGTGTACTTGTTATCGCCGGCATCATGGGCGGCTGTGTGCAGTTGCTGGTTCCCCACGTCTCTGGGATTCTCACACTGTTGGTGGTAATCGGTGCTGGGGGTGGAATCTGGCTGGTGCTTGCTGCGGCGTGGGGCGTAATTGATATCGAACAGCTCTGGTCGTACGTTATTCCCTCGTCGTCGACCGCGGAGTAGTCAAACGGTACTAACGCAGTGTACTAACATATCACGTACTATCGCTGGATGTACTACGTTGAGAAAACAGCCGAAAAAACGCGCGGCGACGGCTAGTCGTCGGACGGAACTTCGGTTTCGGTCGAGTTCTCGGCGTGTCCATCGGCAGTCTCGGCAGTCGACGCCTCGTTGCGTCGGACACTGTCACGGATCGCCTCTTGGAGTTTGACCGTCCATCGAGCCTCTGGGACCGACACTGGCGGCTCACCGCCGGTCATGAGCACCGCTGCCTCACGGTCGAACTGGTAGTAGCTCCCGTTTCGCTCCATCGCCGTCTCCCACTCGCCAGCACGTTTGTCCTTGAGAACCACACTGACGTTTTCGACAGTTCCCCGAACCCGGTCGAGGATCTGATCGATGTTGTTCTGTGCACGTGCGATCGGCGAGGCCTTGTAATCCTTGTCGAGTCGAAGCAACGTTTGGGAGACGAGATCGGCTGCAAGCGTCGCCTCCGAGCCATGGACGTAGAGGATTCGGACTGGTTTGGTCCCCGAGAGCATCTTGATCGTACAGAGCGTTCCGGACTCGCTGACGTACTGGAGCTGTGCGCAGTCGTAGCCGAAATCCATGTCGTACGTACCGATGAGGGACGTTTGGGCCGACACGTCCGCGTCGCTTCGCGGAAGCCCGCCCGCGTTGAGTCCGAGATACAGCGGATGTGGGAGCCCCTCTTCGAACTCGCCGCCCAGTAGTTCGAAGTTCCACGCACCACGGTTCTCGATATCCGGTTCGGTCGACCCCGTATACAGGAGGTCGACGCCACGGATGGCACCGAGCGCCCCCGTATCGATTTCTTCGAGCACTCGTCGCATGACGAGGCCGAACTTGTGATTGTGAACGACCGAAAACCGAACACCTTCTCGCTCGGCAACTGCTGCGAGCTCCTCGAACTGCTCGATCGTCTCCGTGACTGGTTTTTCGATGAGCGTCGGGATTCCGGCTTCGAGAACCTGGGTTGCAACTGCGAGATGTGTCTGTGGAGGCGTACAGACGTGGACCCAATCGAGATCCTCCGATTCGAGAAGCTCCCCCACATCGAAATACGCCTTGATACCGTGTGATCTGGCCTTTGTTCTGGCGGTTTCCTCGTCGAGATCGCAGAGTGCCACTAACTCCGTCTTTGGGTTCTGGGACAGTCCGGAAAGATGGGTTTCCGAAACGGTCCCGCCACCGATAACTGCCGTTTGAAGAGACATCGGGTCAGTATGGCTCTACCGAGTATTTTGTTATGGGCCGGTATCCAGCAACAGTACCACTCGTTCGCTACGGTCGTCGACCTGTAAAGCGACTACAGACACGGTATACCGCGGTTTTCTGCTGATTTCCTCGGCGTGCGAAAGAGCCTCGGCTGTCGCGTCGACCCAGCCACGGCGTACCGTTTTTGAGAGGCGAGCAGTTCAGTAAGGCGTTCTTACAGCGAGACAGCACCACGGTGGCCCAGTATCGACGTCGTCTCATCAGAACAGACCGAAAGCGGGGTGCGGTCCTACTCGAGTGCTAAGACGCGTGACATCAACCCGACTGTTAGGCCCGTATAACTGTATTAGATTGGGTGGTCTCAGGCGGTAGGTACCTCATATTAGTGTTTCATATATTGGTCGCGTCTCAGAACCGTTTAGACTTCACCTCCAGTAGCCTCAACCGAGGCGGTACAGTGAATCTTCTCGTGGAGTGATTCACACAGAATCTCATTGAAGAACCGGTTGTAGCGATCTGGAT
>NZ_JAQFWV010000028.1:0-38055 GCF_056175805.1 Halohasta sp. A2
GTTCGCCGCCCCTTTTCATAGTGATTCCATTGGAATCGCTCCATCATATATGGGTGATCCACTCGGATCACTCGCAGTCATTTAGCCCGCAAGCGGGAGCTCTCGCTTGTGGGCTTTTTGTAGTTGTAGAGCACGAGAATAGTCTATTTCCCAGCTACTTTGTGCCATCCTTGTTAGTCTCTTTGCTCCCGACAGGTGCAACCAATAGACAAAAACATCACCGAGTAGGCAATCGTTAGGAGTGGATTGCCCTTATGAACATAGTCGACGCCGGAGTTGTGACTGTGGTGGCAATACTCGGGTGGCTGCTATGGCTCGGGATTCGTCGACGCGATCCGGCGAGTGTCGTCAATGGAGTAGCCTCGCTTGGTGCGGTGGCGGTTCCCTCTGGGATCGAACTTCTCGCGACCATCTATTTCGAGACAGCGGTCTCCTTTCGACCGATTCTGCCATTGTGGATCGGGATTGCAGGTATGCTTCATATGATTGGGATGTGTGGTTGGTACGACCGTCTCTGGTGGTGGGACCACGTGACCCATACGGTGTCTGCTTCGTTCATTGCTGCACTCGTTTATGCGTGGCTGCTCGTCGTCGACCCGAACGTGTTGCGTGTCGTTCCGATCGCATCGACCACGAGTGTGACGCTCGTCTTGACACTGGTTGTGGGTGTGGTCTGGGAGCTACTCGAATGGGCCGCCCGTCTGGTTAGCGACCGCCTCGGCATCGAACGCGTGGTTAAACACTATGGTCAGTTTGATACCCCGTTAGACATCGCGTTCGATATTGTCGGGGCACTGCTCGTGATTATTGCCGATTTACGGCTTCTCGTCCCGTTGTTCGAGCCGATCCCTAAACTCACCCGACTGCTTTTTTACAGTTGGAATCTCAGTCTCGCGGCTAGTGGTCTCGTCTCGGGCATACTCATCTTGTATGCACACTCGGTCTGGGGTGACTGAGAACCTCCCTAACTGCCGCACTGCTTACAGTCATCCTTGGAGCGTTGATGGTCCACTCCGAACGTGGGCTGACCATGGGGATTGTAGCCGGTGGTCTCATCGTCACGCTGCTTCCGAATCGTGAACTCGACGTTCTGTATGGTCTCAACCCACGATTCATCTGGCTCATGGTCGTGTTCGTGACCGGACTAAGCTGTGTCGCCTACATTATGAGTCGTGTTATTGGAGCCGAGCAGGGAATTGCGCTGACCGGTATTCTCGGTGGCTTCGTCTCCTCGACGGCGACGGCGGTTTCGATGCCGGAACGGACGGTCGAAACGCCGAAACGCTACCAGATCTGTGCGTTCTCGACAGTGATTGCAGCAATCGTCATACTTCCCAGAGCACTCATCGAAATTGCGGTCGTCAATCCGTCATTACTTCCCGAAGTCGTTGTCCCATTCGGAGCGATGACTGGTGTGGGAATCATCGTTGCGGGAGTCATCTACTGGTAGACGACTGCGGAAGCAGTTTCGGAAACCGAAATCGGGAATCCGTTTCGTCTTCGACCAGCGTTGTTTTTCGCTGCGATATTTGCGGTCGTGTTAGTCGGTTCGGAGTATGCGAACAGTTGGTTAGGATCATCGGGACTCTATGCCACCGCATTCGTCTCTGGACTCGCTGATGTCGACGCGATCACGATAACGTTGAGCAAACTCGAAGCCGACGATCAGATCACGTCCTCAGTTGCGACGACTGGCATCGTGATCGCTGCGATCACGAACACCTTGGTCAAGGCGGTTCTCGTGTGGGTGCTCGGAACCCGTCAACTCGGACAGCTAGTCACAGCCGTCCGCGGACTCGTTGCTGCTACTGGGATCGTTCTCATAGTCATGCAATCCGCTGTGGTGTCTCTCTGCCACACCCCTCCGTTTAGCGGCTCAGGGCGCGTACGTTCCCACTAACTGTGTCTCGTCGACGATGTGCCCCTCGATCGCGACCAGCAGCTCGTCTTTCGTTGTCCCTGCATCGAGATCCACCGGCTCGTCGAGGGCGTACAGTCGGAATCGGTAGCTGTGTTCGCGGTCCGGTGGATTCGGTCCGCCGTAGCCCTGGTCTCCGTAGTCGTTCTGTCCTTTGACGGCTTCCGAGGCGTCCCACGCTTCAGGGATCATCTCGGTGGCCGGATCGATGTTCCAGACGACCCAGTGGTCCCAGACCTTGCCTGCGGGTTCGACCGCGTCGGGATCGTCGACCACCAGCGCGAGTGCGTCGGCTTCGTCGGGAACGCCGTCGATCTCCAGCGGTGGGTTGACGTTGCGCTCGGTGTAACCGTACTCGCGGGGAATCGGCTCGCCGTCTTCGAAAACCGGACTTGTGAGTTGGAGTGGTGCCATTAGTAGCTACACTGTCAGTACCGAACTGAGTAAGCGTGATGGCCGTTCCCGGATTTACTCTGGATTTTCGGTGGGAGTGTCGACTGTTACGACATTGGCGTCCGGCGCATTTTCTTTGACACTGTTGAGGCCCTGGGTACATTTTTGTCGGCTAGCGTATCCCTCCCCGCTGTCGGCGATGATGTTCCCGTTTCGGTGGACGAGTCGCCACCGCCACTGTCCGGCTTGATCCTCATATACCTCAAACGTCGCTTGGGACATAGCCTACTACTCGCGTGAGCAGACACTTTGCTCTGGTGGTGTCCCAACAGAGGGCATTTCGTTCGACGCACGTACCCAACCTAGTCTGTGGGTTGTTCGGGGTCGTCTTCGTCTCTGTCTTCGTCGACGGAGGGGGGCATCGATAACTCGTGTGACACAAGCGTCCCATCTGGTTGCAGTGTCACCGTCCCAAGGCTGACTGTGTCACCGGGCGATCCTGTCGCTGCAATCGCTCGCAGCGTCGACTCCTGGTCGAGGTGGCTCCATGTCTCCTCGGCGACGAGCTGCTGGAACGCCTCGGGGTCGCGCCACCCCGAGTCAATCTCGGAGGGAACACGGACAACGAACTCCAGTTGTGAGTCGGTGACGTGAATGCCGACCAGAAAGCGGTCGCCCTCGGTGTCGTCGGTAGGCATGGTCGTCTTTCGGCTACGACGGCCAAAACGACTGTGGGTCGACTGCCGTCTCGCTGCGAGTCGCCCGTCTCTCCTGGTCGGTCGCTTGTGTGTGACGGTAGCACAACACGGAGCAGACAGAGGTAGAACGGCTTTTGTCGACCGAGCGACCACTGCGGGTAATGAGCTACAAGATCGGCTTGGTGGGCAAACCATCAGTCGGCAAATCCAGTTTCTTCAATGCAGCGACGATGAACGAGGTTCCGGAAGGGGCCTATCCGTTCACGACAATCGATCCCAGCATCGGCGAGGCCTACGTCCGCGTCGACTGTGCGGCCCCCGAGTTCGACAAGACCTGCACGCCCAACGTGGGTGTCTGTCGGGATGGCACGCGCTTTGTACCAACGAAACTCGTCGACGTCGCCGGACTCATCCCCGGTGCTCACGAGGGGAAGGGACTGGGAAATCAGTTTTTGACCGATCTCAACGAGGCCGACGTGCTGATCCATATCGTCGACTTTTCGGGCAAAACCGATATCGAGGGAGAAGCAACCGAAGGACACGACCCACGCGACGATATCGACTTTCTCGAAAACGAACTCGACATGTGGTATCTCGGCATTCTGGAGTCGGGAATCGAGAAACACGAAACCAAATATCAGGGTGCAGACGCCCAGATCGAGGTCGACCTCGCCGAACAGATGAGCGCGTTCAAAACGAACAAAGACGAAATCAAACAGATCATCCTTTCGCTCGATCTGGAACTCGACACCGAGACGTGGGACGACGCCGACAGGGAGACGCTTGCCCGCGAGATCAGAAAGCGAACCAAGCCCATGTTGATCGCGGCCAACAAGATGGACACCCCCGAAGCACAGGCCAACTGGGACGAGATCACCGCCGATCCGGCGTACGAACATCTCACCTTCGTGCCAGCCAGTGCACACGCCGAAAAGGCGCTTAAGACCGCCGCCGATGCAGGCGTCGTCGACTACACCGCCGGCGAGGACTCGTTCGAGATCGTCGACGATATCTCGGCTGAACAGGAGGCCGGACTCGAACAGATTCGCGAGTTCGTCGACGAGTTCGGCGGGACGGGCGTCCAGCAGGCCATCGAGGCCGCACTGTTCGATGTGTTGGGCTGTATTGCGATCTTCCCCGGCAGCGCGAACGGCAAGGCTGATGAAAAGGGCGTCTTCCGTGACTGTTTTATACTGCCTGAAGCCGCCACAACCTCGGATTTCGCGTACTTCCTTCATTCTGACATCGGCGATGGCCTGCTCCATGGGATCGACTGCCGGACCAATCGACAGGTCGGTTCGGATCACGAACTCGACCACCGCGACGTGGTCGAGATCATCTCGACGAACTAATCTATCGGCTTTTGTACTGCATCGATCGCCTCATTGAGTGCACTCAGCGCCTGTGTTACACTTTGTTCGGTGATAGCTTCTCGGTCACCCTCAAAGACATGCCGCTCGACACGCGTAAACGACGACCCGCTCCCCCATGGACCAGCGTATGCCACGCCGATGTAGACAAGTCCGACCGGTTTTTCATCCGTACCGCCGGTCGGCCCGGCAATACCGGTCGTCGAGACGCCCCACGTCGTCCCGGCGGTGTCGCGAACGCCACAGGCCATCTCGGCGGCGACCGACTCACTGACGGCACCCTCGGCGTCAAGCGACTCACGGCTGACACCGAGAGTTGTCTGTTTCGCGTGGTTCGAGTAGGCGACGATGCCGCGGTCGACGTAGTCGCTTGCGCCCGGAACGCTCACTAGCCGCGAGCAGACGCGGCCACCGGTTAGCGACTCGGCGACCGCAACGGTTTCGCCGCGGGCACTGAGCTCATCACCGATCCGCTCTGCAAGCGTGGCGGTGGTGTCCTGGTCGGAATCGTCCTGGCGGTCCGGGTCGACGTGGTCAGTACGGTCGGTCGACATACGACACGTCTCTCACGGAACGGGCTTGAACTGTTGGGTCGGTGAGTCAGGGAGTCCACAGAGCTACATCTCGGGAGGTCGTGTATGGTGTATGGACCCACCCTACACGGTCGGTCTCGAAACGCTCGAGCGCGAGTACGACCGAGTCGAGTGTCCGGTCGAGGGCACACTCCCCTCGTGGCTCTCGGGAACGCTCCTGCGCAACGGCCCCGGGCGATTCGAAGTCGACGGCCAGTCGGTGAACCACTGGTTCGACGGGCTGTCGATGCTTCGGCGCTTCCACATCAACGACGGCAGCGTGACGGTTTCGAACCGCTTTCTCCGAAGCAAGGAGTACGAATCGGTGATGCAAGCGGGCGAACTTCGCTGCGATCAGTTCGGAACCACCGCACCCAACTCGCTTTTCGGTCGACTCATTGATTTCTTCGATCCGACGCTCACGGATAACGCGTCGATCGGCGTCGACCGGATCGGCACGGAGCCGATCGCGATCACCGAGACGCCGAACGCCGTCGGCTTCGATGCCGAGACGCTGCGGACGACCGGTCACGTTGAACACACCGACGAGCTATCGATCACCGGCAGTCTGGGCCATCCACACTACGACTTCGACGCCGAAACGGTGCTCAATATGGGTGTTCGGTTCGGTCGACCCAGCGAGTACGTGCTGTTCGAGCGATCGACCAGAGGCCGCCAGCGGCGAAAAATCGGCGGCTGGACGGTCGACCATCCGACCTACCTCCACTCGTTCGGGCTGACCGACCGCTATGCCGTCCTGTTCGAATCGCCGTTTCGACTCTCACCGCTCTCGTTGCTTGGCGACCGACCTTTCATCGAGAGCTACTCGTGGGACGCCGACTGCGACGGTCGACTGTTGGTGTTCGACCGAACGGATGGCAAAGTCGTCTCGACGCCGTCGGTCGACCCGCGGTTCGTCTTTCATCACGTCAACGCCTTCGAGAGCCCGGACCGAAACGAGTTCGTCGTCGACGTGGTTGCGTTCGAGGACAGCCAGGTAATCGAGTCGCTCTACCTCGACCGGCTACGCAGCGGCACAGCCCCAGCGCCGGGCGGTGAGCTCCGCCGGTATCGGCTCTCGCTTTCGGATGGCTCGGTCGACGAACAGCGGTTGCTTGCCGGTCCGATTGAATTTCCGATGATCAACTACCGAGCAGTCAACGGCCATCCCTACCGGTATCTGTACGCCGCAACTCACACGAACCCATCCCCGACAGGGCTGTTGAACGGACTACTTAAATATGATCTCGAAGCCGAACGAACGAAAACGTGGTCCGAACCCGGCGTCTACCCCAGTGAACCGGTGTTTGTCCCTCGGACACCGTCGAGTGTGGTTGACGACGAATCGCTTGACGAATCGCGCGAGGATGAAAACGAGGACGACGGCGTCGTTCTCTCGGTCGTCTTGGATATGCGCGTCGACCGATCCGTCTTCGTTGTACTGGATGCGGCCTCGTTTTCAGAACTGGCACGCGTCCAGCTGCCAACCGTTTTTCCGTTCGGATTTCACGGCCAGTGGTATCGGGATGAAGAGGGTGATCGACCCCAGCGAACGATGCCCTAAGTTTCCTCGCGGACCTGGGCCCACAGCTCTTCGAGTCGTTGGTCGGCCGTCGACTCCCGACTTGGGCGGTCAATACTCGCCGCCAGTGTGTGCTCATCGGAGAGCCAGATGACGATCTCGTCGAAATCGAGTTCGTAGCGCGTCGTGTGCTGGCCGCCCTGTCGGATCTGGGTGGATTCAGTAACCAATGAGGCCTCAGAGAGGTGGTCGAGTTTCCGATACATCGTCGACAGTGGAATATCACAGGCTTCCGAGAGTTCGTTCGCCGTCATCGGCTCAGAAAGCGTTTCGACGATGGCTCTCGTCGGCTCATCTCCGAGCGTACTGAGGACGTCCTCGCTCAGGTACTCGTCTCGCGCCGACGGCTCGCGAACCATTACCCCACGCTATACCCGACTTGCTGATAAATATACTGTTGGCGAGGCGTTGTGGTCATCACACCGATACGACGCACCCCAGTACAGTGACGGCTGTAGCCAGAGACCGGGCTGCTTTTGGCCTGCTCGCCGTATATTTACTAGAATCGCTATGAATGACGAAACGCGCGTTCGTCGTCGCACTGTTGTTCGATCCCTCGGCGCATCGGCACTCGCGGTCGGCCTCGCTGGCTGTACCGGCGGTGAGTCCGGCGGGTCGAGTGAATCGGATGAATCGGATGGATCGGACGAGAGCGGCAATGGAGTCGAGGATCTAACCGGCGAGTCCGAGGTAACCGTCGACGTCGGCGCTGGCAGTGGCGGGTTGGCGTTCGCTCCCGAGGAGATCGAGATCTCGACGGGAACGACCGTTATCTGGGAGTGGACCGGCGAGGGTGGCGGCCACAACGTCGTTGCGACCGATAGCGACGAGTTCGCCAGCCACGAATCGCCTAATACGACCGCTGAGGAAGGTTACACGTTCGAACACACCTTCGAGGAAACCGGGACCTACCCGTACGAGTGTACGGTTCACGCCGGGATGGAAGGAACGGTCGACGTCGTCGACTGAATTCCTCTACTGTCGACTCACACCAGCGCAGCAGCCACTTTCTCGATCGGATGCGGCGGTTTGCCGTACTGTTTTTCGTAGTCGGCCAGCTGTGAGCGACACGACGTGCCCGGTGCGACGACCTCCGTGGCTGGCGACTCGTCGACCGCATCGAACAGGAGCCGACCGATCGCCTGGCTCATCGAGTAGTGTTCGGCCTCGTAGCCGAACGAGCCAGCCATCCCACAGCAGGTAGTATCGAGCACGTCGACGTCGTAGCCCGTCCGTCGGAGAACGCCCACTGCGTGGTGATCCCGGCTGGCGGCCGTCTGGTGGCAGTGGCCGTGGTAGGCGACCGACCCACTGGCAGAAACATCGAGCTGCTCGTCGAGCCGGAAGGTATCGAGATACTCCATCACGCTGTAGGTGTTTGCAGAGACGGTTTCGACTGCCTCGCCGTCTAATAGGTCGAGGTAATCCTCTTGGTACATGACTGCATCCGAGGGTTCGACGCTGACGACGTCCCAGCCGGCCTCGATTCGGTCGACCAGCACGTCGACGTTTTCGCGTGCCGTGGCTCGCGACTGATCGAGCAAGCTTTTCGAGTGGGCTGGTCGACCGCTGTCGGTCACTTCGTCGGGAATCACGACGTGAACCCCGGCGGCTTCGAGGGTTTTGACGGCGGCTTTGCCGACTTCCGGCTGGGTGTAGTTCGTGTAGGGATCGGCGATCACCAGGGCCTTTCGGTCGGCCTCGCCCTCGGTAATTGCGGGCGTCCGCGAGCGATCCCACTTCTGCAGCGTCTCTCGTTTGAACGTCGGCAGATCGCGCTCGCGAGCGATGCCCAGCGTTTTCTCCATCACCAGGCCGCTGCCGGGGAGCTTGGCGGCCAGATTTGAGACGGGCGCGAACGTACTGCCGAGGCTGTAGAGCGTCTCGACGTTGGCGAACAGTTTGTCCCTGAACGGAACCCCTTCGCGCTGGTGGTGTTCGTGTTTGAGTTCGGTTTTGAGTTTGGCCATGTCGACACCGCTCGGGCAGTCGCGTTTGCAGCCCTTGCAGCCGATACAGAGATCCAGCACCTCGTGCATGAACTCCTCGGAAAAGGCGCTGTCAGGCAGATCGCCACTCATCGCCCGGCGGAGCATGTTGGCCCGCCCGCGCGTCGACGTAATCTCCTCGTTTTCGGTCGCCCGGTAGGTCGGACACATGATCGATCCTGTCGTATCTTGATGGCCGGTACAGCCCGCACAGCCGTGACAGAGCTCGGTCATTCCCTGAAAACCGTTCTCGTTGGCCCAGTTGAGCGTCGGCTCGAAGTCGGCGTCGAACTCGTAGTCGCTGTCGTACCGGAGGTTCTGCCGGGGATCGAAATCACCGCTGACGTTGCCCGGATTCAAGAGTCCCTGTGGATCGAACGCGGCTTTGAGCCGTTTAAATGACGCCCAGATCTCGTCGCCGTAGAGCTTCTTGTTCCAGGTCGTCCGCGCGCGGCCGTCGCCGTGTTCGCCCGAGACCGAGCCGCCGTACTCGATAACCAGATCCGTCACGGCATCCGAGATCTCGAACATCGTGTCGACGCCGTCGTCGGCTTTGAGATCCAACAGCGGGCGAATGTGCAGGACGCCTGGCCCGGCGTGGGCGTAATATGAGGCAAACGTGTCGTACTCGTCGAACAGCGTCTGGATGTCGGCGACGTACTCAGGCAGGTTTGCGGCTGGCACCGCGGTGTCCTCGACGAACGGCCAGTGTTTGGCGTCGCTCGTCCGCGAGAGCAAGATCGGGAGTCCGGCTTTACGCATTTTCCAGAACTTTGCCTGTCGGTCGGGGTCGTAGGCTTCGAGCGCGTCGACAGCCCACGTCTCGTCGGTCGTCAGCCCCTCGGCTCCCTCGGTTGGGTCGACCGCCGGCTTCGAGCCCGGCAGTCGGTCGGCCAGCAGATCGGCGACCTTCTGTTTGCCCTTGTCGACGGAGTCGGCATAGAACTCGACGAGCAGCGTCGAATCGGTCGTCTCGGGCAGGATGTCGACGACATCGGCGAACTCCGGGCGCTCGCGGGCGAGATCCAAGAACACGTCGTCCATTACCTCGACGGCTGCGGGGTCGTGTTCGAGAATCGGAGCCACATCGTGCATGGCGTCGATCACGCTATCGTAGGTCAGCATGACCACCGACGTCTCGGCCGGTACGGGTTCGAGCGAGACGGTGGCCTCGGTGACGATACCGAGTGTGCCCTCGCTGCCAGCCAGCAGTCGACCGACGTTTACTTCGCCCCGGTTTTCGGCGTCCTCGACGAGTTTGTCGAAGTTGTATCCCGAAACGTTGCGCATCAGGTCGGGGTACCGATCTTTGATCTCGTCGCGCTGATTGCGGAGGACCTCCGAGACGACGGCGTACACCTGTTGTTCGATGGTCGGGTCGTCGACCGTCCATGCCGCTTTTGCCTTCTCGTGGAGTTCATCGACGCTCATCCAGTCGAAGGTGGTAATGGTCCCATCGGCAAGAACGACCTCGACCGATTCGAGATAACCGTCTGCCTTCTCGTATTTAAGTGAGTGTGCGCCGGTCGTGTTGTTGCCGATACAGCCGCCGAGCACGCTCTTGTCGCCCCACGCCGGATCGGGCGCGTATTTGAGCCCATGTTCGGCGAGTCGATTGTTGAGTCGAGCGAGGGTAATTCCCGGCTGGGCGGTTACCGTCGCCGCCTCGGGGTCGACCGCGAGCACCTCGTCCAGTTCTTTTTTAAAGTCGAGAACGACCGCCTCGTTGACCGTCTGGCCCGCGAGGCTGGTGCCGCCGCCGCGCGGGAGCACCGGGATTTCCTCGTCGGCGCAGTAGCTCATGACCGCCTGGACGTCGTCGGTAGAGGTTGGAACGACGACGCCGATCGGCAGCTGGTGGTAGGCGCTGGCGTCGGTCGCATACAGGTTTCGCGTGTAGCTGTCGAACCGTACCTCGCCGTCGACCAGCGCTTCGAGATCGTCGACGAGGTCGGGCCGGTCAACGTCCGCGCTGCGATACTCGTAGTTGCTTCGTGGGTCTGTTGCGGGATCCGGCTGGGCCGACACCCCGTCTCGTGTTGTCTTGCTCATCGGAAATGGTGAATAGGTAATCCTTGGTGTACGTGCCAATTAATGTACGGACCGCCGAGTGGGTGACCGCAGTGGCTTAGAACACTCCCGGCCACACGACGTACACGCAGAGTGTCGTCAGCAGCCCGCCGCTGATGATGTAGTAGACCACCGGCAGCAGGTTCAGCCGGATGACTCGCCCTGTGGCCCCAACTAGGCCGACGGTCGCCAGCGCGGCGATCACGTTGTGGATCGCGATCGTGTTACCAACCGACGCACCGATTGTGTTGGCGGCGACAAGCAGGGTTCGCGGCATGCCCAGCGTGGTGGCGACCTCGAACTGGAAGGCCGAAAAGGTGATGTTGCTCACCGTGATCGAACCGGCGACGAACGCGCCGATAAGCCCGACGATCGGCGAGAACAGCGGATACGCTGCGCCGGTCACACCCGCCGTCCCGTCGGCCAGCACGACGATCATACTGCTGTCGATCGGCCCCGAGCCGTGGGCGTTGGTTCCGAGCATGATGTCGACCATCGCGATGACGAACATCAGGACGATCGCCGGCGAGATGATCTTGCCGAACGCCTCCTTCCACGCGCCAGCGACCTGCGAGCGATCCATATCGAACAACGGGATGGACAGCAGTGCGCTGACCAACAGCCACGTGCCCGGAACGTACGCCCAGCTGATCGCCCCTTCGAGGCCGGTGCCGAACACGTCCCAACTGAACGCCATCAGCGGGCCCTCTTGGAGGAACGTCGCCACCGGGTCGACCACGCGCGTGACGACCAGAAGGACAACGAGGATGAGGTACGGCGACCACGCCCGCAGCAGGCCCATCGACTGGGTCGTCGGCACGTCGACGTCCTCACCACCGGGTTCGATCTCGCCGACCCAGTGGTCGGGCCACGTCTCGCGGTCGGGGAACTCCCAGTGAGTATCCGGTTCGAGATAGCCCGCACGCAGCAGGCCAACGAGCGCTCCGCCGCCGACCATCGCGCCGAACAGCGAGGGCAGTTCCGGGCCGACGAAGTAGGCCGAGGCGGCGTACGGAACCGCGAACAGCACGCCAGCGACAATCGCCAACGGTGTGACCTCCCAGACGGGAGCCAGCGAACGCTCTTCGCCGAAGAAGTAGACGACCATCGCGACGGCGACCAGCGGCATCAGGATTCCCAAAATCCCGTTGAACATCCCGGCGTAGATCGCTGTCTCGGCGGAGTATGCGGCGACGCTCAGGCCGGTACCGTCGAGAATCGGGCCTTCGACCGCGCCGAGCGACTCCTCGAATCCCGCGATAACAGGCGTGCCGACTGCGCCGAAGACGGTCGCGACCGCGTGACCAATAAGTGCAGCGACGACCGCCGCCAGTGCCGGAAAGCCGAGAGCGAGCAACAGCGGTGCAACGACCGCTGCAGGCGTTCCGAAGCCAGCGACACCCTCAATGAAAGTTGCGAGGAAAAACCCCAGCAGGATCACCTGGACGCGCCGGTCGTCGCTGATCTCGGCGAAGCCAGCGTTGATCCGGTCGACCGCACCTGAGCGCATCAGCGTATACAACAGCACGAGTGCGCCGAAGACGATCCAGAGGATCTCTATGGCCGCCATCGCGCCGGTTATGCTTGCCGCTCCGATGTAGGCGGCCGGGAGTTCCCAGATGGTAAAGGCGATGACGGCTGCTGCGCCCCACGCGATCGGCATGACGCGGGCGGCAGGCCACAACAGTCCGACTAGCAGCACCGCGACGATAAGCAACGGGAGCGCCGCAAACAGCGTCTCAACCATCAGTCTGCTCCGGGCCGCCATCTCGGTGGGTATCCATCCGTCGTAACTGTGATTTAATCACATGCATAACTCATTTGAATTGATTCTCGTTCTAATTATAATATACGTGATTGCGGATCATTTTTCATGGATTATTTTGACATGACCGGTCGATTCGCTACTTATGATTCCGTGTGCGTCGACACGTGGCGCTGTTTCAGAACTGATTCGGATCGAACGGGCCAATATGCTGGTGACAGTTTCTGATTTCACAGTTGAGCTCTATCTGCGCGCCAGTGGAGTGAGGCCATCTCGAACGGCTTGTTGCTCTTCAGGACGAAGATGAGGGTGGTACGCGTTTCCACCAACCGAGAGTCGGCTGTGTCTGTTCGTGTCGATCTGTCTGTTTAGACCTATCTGTTTGTCGACAACCGGTTTTTTTGATGGATTTTCTGTGAGTGTTTACTACCGCAGAGCGTAGTGAGCCACTGAGACCAGTCGGCTGTTATTTATTTAGCGTCCGCACCGTGGTGGTCGACGAGTGTGGCGATCTGGTCGAGGCCAATCCGCATCCAGCGAGTCGAAACTCAGGTGTCCGCTCTGTGACCTTGCAGACGAGAACGCTTGCCAACAACTCCACCGGCTGCTCGTTAGTGGCCTCCTCACTGGACCCCCCCACTATTGTCGAACTGGACACTATCAATTTCGTCTGACTGTCATCAATTCTCGAATTAAGTTTATTTGCCGACACAGTGCTATGGTAGAAACAGACGGTAGCCGAGCCGTTGGTGTTCGTTCCGCTCATGATCTACCCAACATATCAGCAGATCGTTCACCGGCTTCGAGGCGTGGCTGCCGATCTGATAACCGAGTATCCCTCGGTCGAAACGCCGTTGTATCGACTTCGTGATTGCTGTGCCACACTCATGGTTACTGCCACTCGCCTCAGGGCACAGTTTCGGTATGAGGCTCCTATCGATCCGTTTCGAGTGTATCGAGTCGACCCCGACGAGATCACCGAGTCCGTTTCGTGGCAGGAGCTCACGAGCGACCACGCGGCGGTGATGCCGGACTTTTTGACCCTGCCGAACTACCATTTCGCCGGTCGGGTGCTGGGTGGTGAGTGGGACGTCGACCGGCGGCCGTTTTCCGAGTCGGTGATCTACAGGTCGTTTCACGCACATTTCGAGGCGGGCCGTCGGTGGTGCGAGACGGAGCTCTACTCGCAGTGTCTGGCGGTTATTGGCGAGGGCGACTCTCCGTGGGGGTGTACGTCGCGCGCGGACGTAGAGCAGCGCTGTCGTGAGATTGATCAGCTCTACGAAATCGTCGGCACCGAAGGGTATCGAACGCAGTCGGAGCTCACCGCGTCTGGCGACGATGCGCCGCTCGATGCCGCCCGGCCGAACCGGTACACCGAAACCGTCGACGGCGAGATCGCACTCGTCGTCGGTCGCGACGGTGAACTACTCTTCTATGACGGGCGCAACCGGCTGGCGATCGCCAAACTCCAGGAGCTCGATACGGTGCCGGTCGTCATTCTCGTCCGTCACAGCCAGTGGCAACGGCTTCGTGATCGGGTCGCCCAAGGCGACATCACGCCCGCATCGCTTCCCGACCGGCTTCAGTCCCATCCCGATCTCGTCGGGTTGACTCCCGACGAGTAGCTTGTCTATCGAGTTACTCCCGGCTCGTGTCGACGCCGAGGGCCTCGTTGAGCCCACAGAAACAGGTCGTGGCGTTGAACCCTAGCCCGAGCGCTCCCACTGCGGCCACCAGCAGTGTTCGGTAGTTTCGCTTGCGCAGCGCACTGATTGCAACGACTGAGAGGACGACTGCGAGAGCTGTCCGAAGGAGTCGATCCGTACCGCCGACGTTTTTGCTGCGGTCCATGGGTGACCTCTGTCGGCCAGACACATGTAGATTCGCCAACCGAGTGTCGAAATAGCCGAGTGGCCCGGTTTTCGTCTACGGAACTACTTTTGGGTTGTCGACTGGCCGACACCTGGAATCGTAAGCCGAGTTTCGAGCTTGTTCATAAGCAGGGCGGTCGTTATCACGAGCCCGAGGTAGAACAGCGCGACAATCACGTAGGTGTCTGTATACTGGAAGCTGTCGGAGCCGATATCACGGGCGCGGCGGAACAGATCGGGGACGGTAATAAAGGCCGCCAGTGAGGAGTATTTCAAGAGATAGATAAACTCGTTCGTCCACCCTGGAATCGCAAACCGGAGTCCCTGCGGAAGAATAACGTGCCGAATACTCTTTGTTTTCGAGAGGCCGATCGACCGAGCCGCTGTCAGTTGACCGGCGTCGACCGACTGGAGCGCTGACCGAATATATTCGGCTTGATAGGCCGAAGAGTTGGCCGTAAACGCAACGATCGCAACGACGGCGGCTGTACGTGGCATTCCCTCGAGACTCATAATTCCGAAGTCGTCGATGAAGCTCGCCAGTGGCAGGCCGTAATAGAAGAAAAACAGCTGTGCTAACAGCGGCGTTCCCCGGATCAACTCGGTGTACGCAAGCGAGAGCCGACTGCTGATCGGCCCGCCGTAGACGCGTGCGACGGCCGTGGGAACCGCGATGGCCAGTCCGCAGCCCATCGAGATGACCGTCAGGTAGACCGTGATAAAGGCTCCCGCAGCCAACGCTGGCTCGGTTGTCGTCGCGAACGCCGCCAGTTCGAACGGCCAAGCCAGCCACTCGAAAAGCACCTCAAGCGGCCCCAAGCCGGCCCCAACGCCACTGAGTGTGTCGGCGGTGGCTTCGAATGGTTCAGCTGGAAGCCAGGGTTCGCGTTCTCGGATGCCCCGTTCGGCGTGGATGAGGTCCGGAAACCCGAGGGCGGTGGCAAGTGCATCGAAGAGACTGTTGTGCGAGGCCCACCGTGCGAGCAACCAAAGCCACAGCCCGCCACCGACGACTCCGACAAGTATCTTTTTCCGACCGTCGACGGTTCCGACGGCCGAGCCACGACTCTCTGGTGTCTTCATTGGTGGAGTCCGGTCAGTTCACCCAGGAACGTTCGAGTCCGGTCGTGTTCGGGGTTTTCGAAGAGCTGTTCGGGTGGTCCGCGCTCGACGATTCTGCCCTCGTCGAGGAACGTGATCGTCGACGCGGCCGACCGTGCGAAGCCCATCTCGTGTGTCACACACAGCATCGTCATTCCGCCCTCCGCGAGATCCTGCATAACGGTCAGCACCTCACCGATGAGTTCGGGATCCAGTGCGCTCGTCGGCTCGTCGAACAGGATGAGTTCGGGGTCCATCGCCAGCGCACGGGCGATCCCGACTCGCTGTTGTTGCCCACCGGACAGTTCCGCCGGGTACGAGTCGGCCTGCGACGAGAGGCCGACACGAGCGAGATAATCGTCGGCCTTCGCGTCGGCTTCTTCTTCCGAAAGTCCCAACACCTCGCGGAGTCCGAGCGTGATGTTCCCGCGAGCGGTGAGATGAGCGAAGAGATTGAAGTCCTGAAACACCATCCCCACGCGGCGTCGAAGCTCGTTTTCGTCGACCGAGTGGATCTCTTCGCCGTCGAGATAGATCTCGCCGGAATCGATTTCGGTGAGTCGGTTGATACACCGGAGCAGCGTCGATTTGCCCGAGCCGCTCGGCCCGACGATGACCTCGACGCTCTGTAGGTCCATCTCGAAGCTCACGTCGTGGAGCACACGTTCTTCGCCGTAGGACTTGTCGACGGTGTCGACACGAAGGAGGCTCATGTGGACCCTCCCGGAATCGCGTACTGGCCGTGGAGATAATCGAGCAATCGGTTCGTGGTGAATGTAAGCACGAAATACATGAGACTAATGGTTATCAGCACTTCCATCACGGCGGTGTCCCGGCCGGGCTGCAAGTAGAGGTTCTCTGCACGGGTCAGTAGCTCCGCCAGGCCGATCGCAAACGCTACACTGGTGTCTTTGAGAACGATCGTGAACTCGTTTTGGAACCCTGGCAGCGAGCGCCGAACGGCCTGCGGAAAGACGACGTGCCGGATTGCCTGAAGTTTCGTCATCCCAACCGAGCGTGCAGCCTCCATTTGTCCGCTGCTGATCGACTGGATCGAGCCGCGGAACACTTGTCCCTGGTAGGCTGCACTTCTGAGTCCGAGTGCCAACGTCGCCGCGATGAACGCGTTCATCTTGATATCGAGTAGGGGAACCGTCCCGAACTGCGGAATCGGTAACCCGTAAAAAAACAGGACGATCAGGATGACGATCGGCGTTCCTCTGAGTACAACACCCAGCGTTCTAACGGCATCCGTGAGCCGTCCATCGCCGTACACCTCGATGGCACCGGCCGGAAAGCCGAGTAGAAACCCGAGCGAGAGGCTCGTCGCTGTGAGGAGGATGGTGACGCTCACTCCCAACAGCAGCGAGTCCCAGTTGTTGAGGATGAACTGCCAGTCACTCACCTGTAGCAAGGCCGGATCCATATCGATTATTCGAACCACTCGGCGACGAGTTCGTCGTACGTCCCGTCGTCTTGAATCTCCGAGAGCGCCTCGTTGATATCCTCGATACGCTCGTCGTCCTGTCGCATTCCGAGTCCGTACACCTCACCCGTTTCGATCGTGAACGCAATCGTCACCGAGCGACCGTCCGAGAAACTCTCGGCGACCGGCACATCGATGATGAGTGCATCGACGTTGCCGTTTTCGAGATCCTGGACGGCGTTGGTGTAGTTGTCGTACGTGCTGCTCTCGTCTTCGGCAATCGTGTCGTTGTCGATCAGTTTGTCGACCTCTGCCTCCCCAGTTGTTCCGGATTGGGCCCCAACGCGAAGATCTGCGAGATCACTGGTCTCTTCGGGCTCAATCTCCCCGTCGTCCGCGACGAGAACTGCCTGGTCCGCCTCGTAGTAGGAGTCCGAAAAGGCGATCTGCTCTTCGCGGTCGTCGGTAATGGTCATCGCCGCAGCGATCAAATCGATGTCCTCCTCAGTCAGCGAGGGGATCAGCGAATCGAACTCGATTTCGGTCCACTCACCGACTTCGTAGCCGGCGCGTTCGATTGCTTCCTCGGCCAAGTCGATATCGAAGCCGACGAGTTCGCCGTCTTCGGTGTACTCGAACGGTGGGAAACCGGGGTTTGTCCCTGGGTTGATGACGTTCTCGTCGTCGCCGCCACCCATACAGCCAGCGAGTGATCCAACGACTCCGGCTGCACCCACAGCCTTCAGATAGCTTCGACGGCCAATATTGGCATTGCGTGTCATATCACTGTTATCGGAGGTAGTGGTGTTTAACGTTTCGACACGAAGAATGTTGGTATACGCACAGTTTCGGCAGTGTTCGCTACGGAACTGTCCTGTTGGGTTCTCTCAAAATTTGTCTGATAGATTCTGGTTTACTTGCTGTGATTGCAGATGTTCGTATGGCAGTGATCACCCGTCGACGGTGGCGCAGAAGGAATTTGGCGATAGACACTCGCTGGTGGATGCTGTGTTCGGCAGAAGTGCACCGGCCGGGATTTGAACCAGAGAAAGACGTTCCGGGATGCTCGCTTCGCTGCGCGTCCGGGCTGCGACGTTCAGGGTTCAAACCCGGCGTGTCGCACACAGCCTCGGACGAGGTGCGATCGACATAGAAGTCGCTCACTGCTGTTGTCCTCGGTAGAAGTGCACCGGCCGGGATTTGAACCCGGGCCATGAGCTTGGAAGGCTCAGGTCCTACCACTAGACCACCGGTGCCCAAGACGTCGACCACGGCACTCGTCGCGTTCCAACGCCGCTGTGCCGACGTATATCCTCATTCAGGACTCGCCATTAATTACCTTACTGTTTCGTCCGGCGATTCGATCGCGCTCAGTCGTCGCCGAAACTCCGGGCTGCGGCCTGCAGTTCGGCCGACACACCCGGCACCTCGCTTTCGGCAACCGGCCCTTCGGCCTCAATCTCTTCGAGGGACTTGGGGAACGTCCGTAGCTCCTTGTGAATCGCCAACCCCGCCTTGGCTCCTTTGCCCATCGCCACCGGCACCTGGTTGTGCCCCGGCGTGATGTCGCCGACCGCGTAGACGCCGTCGACGCTCGTCTTGCCGTGATCGTCGACCACAATCGTCCCGTCGTCGTTCAACGCACAGCCCAGCGCCTCGGCCAGTTCGGTGTTGTAGTTCGAGCCGTACATCGGGAAGCCGCCGCGGTACTCGCGGACGGTTCCATCTTCGAACTCGAAGCTTTCGAGCCAGCCGTCGTCACCCTTGGTCATCCCCACGATGTCCTCGTGGATGACGTCGACCGGGTGTGCGTCAACCAGTTGTTGGGTGTCGTCGCTCCACTTGATTTCATCGCCACGGGTGAGGATGTCGACCTCGTCGGTGAAGTTCAGCATGATCATCGCGACGTAGGCCGCCGAGTCGCCGGTGCCCATTACGTACACCGACTCGTCGATGAACATGTAGGCATCACAGTGCAGACAGTAGTGCAGTCCGCGACCGGTCCGTGGCAGCGGTGGATCGGGTCGCTCGTCCGAGAAGCCGACCCCGAGAACGACACGGTCGGCCAGAATCTCGGTGTCGTTACCATGGAGTCGGAACCGACCGTCTGATTCGCGGTCGACGTCGGTGACGAAATCGCGGATCACCTCGCCGCCGTAGCTTTCGACCTGCTCGGTCGCGGTTGCCAGAAACTCGTTGCCTGAGACGTCCTCGGGGACGCCGATCACGTTGTGCGTATCCATCATCATCGCCGCCCGTCCACCGCCGCGGTTGACGACGACGGTGTCGTGACCCAATCGCGTCGTGTACAGTGCCGCCGACAATCCGGCTGGGCCCCCACCAACAACTGCCACCTCATAGGTTTTAGCATCCGATTCCGCATCCACGCCCTCTGTCTCACTCATTGGTCTCCCTACGAACTCGACTTAAATAAGTACTTCACAGTTGTGCGCCCCGGTTACAATACACGCACAGGCGGCGCAACTACCGCATAGCAGTTGCCGCTCGATACGCGACAGTCGACCACCTCGACTGCAGCGGCGTCCAGATCCGCACGGAACTCGTCGGGGTCGTAGATGTGGTAGTAGCGACCCACCTGTGTGCCGCCCGGCAACGTCCAGTCGACGGTCGTATCGAACCCCTCGGTCGCATCAAACCGGTCGTGGGCCGTGCTCCACACCGAGACGAGCGCTCGACCGCCGGGAGCCAGCACCCGGCCGACCTCCGAGAGGCCCCGCCGACGAGCCTCACGCGTGCGGAGATGGTGGAGTGTGGCGACATAGACTACCTGTGAGAATTGATTATTTATAAATGGAAGCCGGGATGCATCGCCGTGGACGAGGTCGACACTGAACTCACGTTCGTCAGCCCGCTGTCGGGCCTCGGCCAACAGGCCGCGGCTCACATCGAGGCCAATGACCTCCGCACCAGATTCAGCGAGCGCCTGGGCGTGTCGACCGTTGCCACAGCCGAGATCGAGGGTGAGATTGAGCGAGCCACAGCGGTCGACCTCGTCGTGTATAAACGACTCAACCTCCGGCCAGGCGTACTCCCGTGTTTTCGAGAAGTGATCGGCGATCCGGTCGTAGACGGCTTGGAGGTCTTGGGCGGGCGGGTCCTCAGCGGTCATACCACTGCGTCGGCGTCGGCACCTGAAAGCGTCTGTGACTCACGGTTGATACGGAGGTTCGAAAGCGTCTGTGACTCACGGTTGATACGGAGGTTCCGGCACGTTCGGGACACAGCACAACCTACATACGATTCCTGTTCGTAGCCACAGCCATGTCGACCAAGTCAGACGCAGTCGTCGAACACCGACCGTTGGTGATCGCCGGAACCGGTATTTCTGGACTTACCGCCGCCATCTATGCGGCTCGATCGAACAACAACCCGCTCGTCCTCGAAGGTGACGAACCCGGTGGCCAGCTCACACTGACTACCGATGTCGAGAACTATCCGGGCTTCCCGGAGGGCATCTCCGGGCCCGAGCTTATAAATAATATGAAGCAGCAGGCCGAGCAGTTCGGCGCGGATACGAAAAACGGCGTTCTCGAATCAGTCGACGCTGAAGGCGAGGGCACCGACCGCCAGTTCCGGATCACCCTTTCCAATGGCGACGTCTACACCGCCGACGCCGTGATCGCCGCCTCCGGGGCGAGCGCGCGCACGCTCGGCATTCCGGGCGAGGAAGATCTGATGGGCTACGGGCTGTCGACCTGTGCGACCTGTGACGGCGCGTTCTTCCGCGACGAGAAGATCGTCGTTATCGGCGGCGGCGACGCTGCCATGGAAGAGGCCCACTTCCTCACCAAATTCGCCTCGACGGTGTACATCGTTCATCGCCGCGAGGAGTTCCGCGCCGAGGACGTCTGGATCGACCGCATCATGGACAAGGTCGACGCAGGCGAGATCGAGATCCTTCGCAACACCGAGGCCATCGAACTCCACGGCAGTCGCGAGGAGGGCGTCGACTCGGTAACGATGGTCCGGCATCCAGAGGGCCACCCGACCGACAAACTCGATGATCCAGAGACCGAGGAGTTCGAGTTCGACGCGGGCGCGGTCTTCTACGCCATCGGTCACACGCCGAACACCGACTATCTGGAAGGCACCGATGTCGACACTGACGAAGAAGGCTATTTAAAAACCCTCGGCGGCGAGGGCGGCAATCAGACTGCGACGGCGGTCGACGGCCTCTTTGGGGCCGGTGACGTGGTCGACTTCCACTACCAGCAGGCCGTGACGGCCGCGGGGATGGGCTGTCAGGCCGCGATGGACGCCGACGCCTACCTCGAAGAACTTGAACGCATTCGCGCGAAGACAGCGGCAGCCAGCAGTGACACCGCAGCGGCCGAATCCGACGACTAACACGGTTTCTCTACGGTTCTTCGACGTTGTATGTGTCCGCGAGTTGATCGAGCGCCGAATGTCGTTCGGTCGAGTGCGGGGCCGTCAGTGGCGAGACGCTGATCTGGCCTTCTGCCACCGCGCGGCGGTCGGTTCCTTCCGGGTCGGCAATCGACCCCGAGCGCATCATCTCCCAGATGTTATCCTGCAAATCAACCCGCCCACCGTCACGTGTTGCGCCCATCTCGTAACGCGTCGACGGGTGGGTGACGACCATCTCGGTCGGCTCGATGACGCCCGATCCGGTCTCGATGTACGGTACGTTCACATTCAAGTAGTCGGCGGCCTCAAACACGCCCGCCTCGCCCGCATGGTCGACGAGATACCGGGTTGCGGCGGTCGCGTGTCGGAAGTCCTCGGGTTCGGTGGCGAGCTGCTGCCAGTCGCCTCCGGCATCGATATATAAGGAGACGGAGATCGCCGGAACCTCGAAAAAGGCGGCCTCGACCGCCGCGCTGACCGTTCCTGATCGTCCGAGCACGTAGGCCCCGATGTTGGCTCCCTTGTTGCAGCCCGAGACCACGAGGTCGACATCGGGACAAAGCGTGCCGAGCCCGGCGATGACGCAGTCGACCGGCGTTCCATCGACCTCGTAGCCGAGTTCGTGCTCGCGGATGTCGACGGCGTGTGAGATCGACCGTCCAACCGAACTCTGATCGTCACCGGGCGCGACTGCGACCACCTCGCCAAGCGTCGACAGTCCGTCGTAGAGCGCGCGAAAGCCGACGCTGTCGATCCCATCGTCGTTCGTCAGCAGCATCCGTGGCCCGTCCATACCGGTGTCAGGAAGGGCGGGACGAAAAGTGCTCGGCCCTGTGAGCCTCTCGAAGGCGTCGACTCGCTCTCGAAGCCACAAAGGACACAAAGGCGGACACTCATTGAACTGTATGGGACTCGGAAGCACCACGAAGAAGATCCAGATGTTAGCAGACACTGCTGAAAAGATGTACACCCGGCTCAATGAAATCCGCGAGCAGGTCGAAACCACCCAAACCACGGTCCAAGACACCGGTGACCGCGTTCGGACACTCGAAACCGAGATCGTCGAACAGCGCGCGATTCTCGAAGCGGTCGCGACCGAACTCGATATCGATCTCGAAGCAGTCTCTGCGGAGGCCCACATCACTGATGCCGAAGCCAGCCTCGAACGCGACGCTGAAGCCAGTTCCGCAGGCGACGCCGAGAGCCCAGATCCACAAGCCTAGGGGATCGTTACTCACCCACTAACCGTTGGTGTTCGACCTTCATACACCGATCTTCGACCACGGTGAGCCCGGCGTCTTCGGCCCGTTCGACTGCAGCATCATCGTGAATGTCGAGTTGGAGCCAGATCGCCTCCACGTCGTCTTCGGCCGCTTTCCGATCGAGTGTCTCGTCGACGATGCCTGCAACTTCCTCACTGGGGCGGAACACGTCGACGAGATCGATCTCGCCGTCGACTTCGCTGAGCGAGTCGACGGCGGGTTCGCCGAGGATTTCGTCGGCAAACGGGTTGACTGGGACGACCTCGTAGCCGTGTCGCTGGAGGTAGGCTGGAATCTCGTGGGCGGCTTTGCCGGGCGTACTCGAACAGCCGACGACGGCAATGCGATTCAGTTCAAGCAGGTTACGTAGCGTCGTGTCGTCAGAGACAGGCATACCTAGGTGCTCGAGCGCACGCTGCAAAAGTATTCCCGGGGCGGGTCGGCTACGCGGTCGCCAACCGGATCTCCGGCGGCTCGTCTTCCGACATCCGAATAACACCGTCGAACAGCTGGGTCAGGGTGTTCATTGCCTGCTCGTCGTGCGATGTCGAATCGATACAGAACACGCCCAGCCCGTCGACGGTCTGAATCCGGCCGGTAAAGACGTGGAGAAACCGGAAGACGGTCTGGAGATCCGCATACATCAACAGCGTCGACAGTGAGTGAACCATGATCCGGTTGCGCTTGATTCCTTGATCCTGGTGGAACGCCTGGAGGAACTCCGAGAGCTTGATTCCGATTCCGGTCATATCGACCGGCGAGGAGGTGTATTTGATTCGTTTGTCCTCGCGAACCTCGCCGACGCCCTGCTGGCGGGTGACACAGTCGACGACGGCGACCGGTCGGCCTTCATACTCGGTTCTGCGGGCGAAATCGGCCAACACGCGGGTTGCGCTATCTTTTGTCGTGACGATTATCGCACCCTCATCGTTGTCGACGCCGGCTGCAAGAATATCGAGCGCAAGTGATCGTTTGCCTGTCAGTGGCGGCCCCGAAATCAGAATGTTTGTTCCTGGAAGGACTTCCGTATCGAGATCTGGTGTAAGCGTATACATTACCGCAGCTCCTGAGATAGCCAGTAGCTCGTGTGGTTCGTACTCGAATGTCGGTCCAGCGGTCCGGGAATCATCGACTGAATTGATTATGCCGGTTGCGGCTAATATTTGTTTTGATTGTGTTGTTTGGGGGTTTCGCCGGTACGAGCGAGTCACCCGCCACTTACGGTTCCCCATCGCCCCACGACAAACGCGACCGCCGCGAGTAGCATCCCTCGTTTGAGCCATCGCTGACTCTCCGATGGCTCGGAAAACGCCCGAAGGCTCGACCCAAGCATCACCAGATCTGCCGGACCAACGATGGCAAGATAGACGACGCCGAAGGTGCCGGTCAAGTAGGGCCATGCACTCGCAGCGACCGCCACGACCATTGCGCCAACACCGACCAGCAGTGCAGGCCGTTCGCCGATGACGATCGGCAGCGTCTGAAGCCCCTCCTCGCGGTCGCCTGCGATGTCCTCAACGTCTTTGACGATCTCCCGAGTGAGCGTGGCGATTGCTGCAAGGCCAAACAGCACGACTGCACCCAACGGCCGGTCGACGGCTGCGCCGCCGAACAGGAACGTACTCCCGGTTAGATACCCCACGAGCACGTTTCCAACTCCGGGGAGTCCTTTGAAAAACTCCGTGTAAGCCACGAGCGCGACGAAGTTGAACACGGCGATTGCAACCGCCGCGAACGGGAGTGTCAGGGCGGCAGCGGTGGCGACACCGAACAAAACGAGACTGAACCACAGCGCGCCGCGCGTCGAGAGATCCCCACGGGGGATCGGTCGAGCGGGCTGGTTGATCGCGTCGATCTCCCGATCGAAGTAGTCGTTGATTGCGTTCCCGCCGCCAGTCGCGGCGATCGTCGCGATGACGGCGGCGCCGACGGCCTCGGGAGCGGCGCTCACACCACCGGCGACGAATGCACCTATGAAGGTGAGCGCCCCGGCCGAGATGGCGTTTGCTGGCCGCGTGAGATCGAGACAGGCCCGGCCGCGGTCGATCAACGTTGCCATACTGCTCGGTCATCAGTCGTTGTGAATAAACCACCCGGATCGTCGGTCGGCCTCTTTTGTCGTATGTGAGCAGTCGACTGGGGACGGGTCGACCGACGCTCTTATTATTGCAGGTTCGATACAATCGAATGCGGGCGCTTAGCTCAGCCTGGACAGAGTGCTTGGCTTCGGACCAAGTTGCCGCGGGTTCAAATCCTGCAGCGCCCATACCCGCGAAATTTAGTCGGAATCCACGGTACGTGGCGGCGGTGTCGGGGGTCTTATTTAACTACAGGCTTCGTTTGGGTGTCGCATTCCGCACCGGAGCGGGTCGCGCATCCACGCCTTGACGCGGTTATAACAGCCAACATAGTCCAGCAACTTATAGATCCGCCGGCGAGAATCATCGTTTACCAACTCCTCAGATGGGCGGATGGACGGTTGCGAAGGGGGTGGGCGCAGCACTCGCGCATCAGAAGTTTAAGCAGCGTGACACTAGTCGCACGTGCAAAATGAAGAGAACAGTAAACGTACTAATCGCGCTGCTCGTCTCCGCGATGCTTGTCATTGGCGGATCGGGGATGGCAGCCGCATCATCGACGTGGGATCCTGATGATCCTGAAGCGGGCGCCGAATCCGTCGACCACGAATTCGAGATCACCGGAGAAGGCGACCTTACTGACGACGAACTCGACGAAATCACGATCGAATACGAGGACGTAGCCGGGCTAGACGCATCTGACGTTGAGGACGGCGACGTAACGTTGGAGAACGACAGTGGGGATGAGGTAGACGTCTCGACTAGTGACGTTGGGGAAGAAGAAATCACCGTCGAACTGGACTCGGCGGAGGATATGCCCGAAGACGACCAATTCGACCTTTTCGTCTCTGGCGTAGACAACCCTGACGACGCTGAGACCGTCGACGCTGACGTGCTGCTCAATACGGATGAAGAGGAGCACTCGACCAGCGTCGATTTTGAGGAGCCTATGTATGGCCTCAGCGGTCAGTTGACCGAGACCGACGGCGACTCCAGCGTGGAAGACGCTGATGTCACGCTGGAAGACGAAGACGGAGAAGAAGTCGACACTGCAACCACCGACAGCGACGGCGAGTACGACTTCGGGGACGGCGCGACAGGCGACTACACGCTCATCGTCGACGGGACTGACGATTACAGCGGTACAGAGGCTGATGTCACGATCGAAGACGGAGACGTGACGGAAGACATCTCTTTGACATCGTTCCAGTCCATTGATGGTGTCGTAGAAGACGAGGACGGCGACGCGATCGAGGACGCAGAAGTAACCGTCGTCGATAGCGACGAAGACGAAGAAATTGACAGCGTCGACACCGACAGCGACGGCGAGTACGACTACGATAAGCTCGATCACGACACGGATGTTGACATCGAGGTATCCGCCAGCGATTATCAGGGCGACAGTGAGTCGCTGACGATGGACGACGACCGCACTGAAGACTTCGAGCTTTCTGACGCGGAACACACGATCGACGGTGAGGTCACGGATTCCGACGAGGACGCGATCGAAGACGCAGAAATCGAGATCCTTGACGATGAGGATGAAACCGTTGAGACCGTCGAATCCGACGGAGACGGCGAGTACGCGGTCGACGTGACTGACGGCGACTACACCGTCGAAGTGGACGCTGACGACTACGAGGCATTCGACTCCGACGACGTCGAGGTTGACGGTGACGACGAGACCGTGGATGCGGAGCTTGACGAGTCGAGCGACGGCGGCATTATCGGCGGTGGTGACGGCGGAGATGCGGATCCGCGCGTTATCGTTGGCATCGTTGCGCTCCTCGCTGGCGGGTTGCTCATCGCTTCGGGCGGTAGCGCCGGCGGTCGGAAGCGGTAACAACCGCTCACTGTATAGCCTTCTAAAACAGCTTTCACGCCTCGTAGAGGAGTCTACGCGGAAAAACGGATGTTGAGATGCTCAGGTTCGACGACGATGTTGTTCGCGCTGCTTCGGAAGCCGCGGTACTCTTCGCCCGGGCCGACTCGAACGCCGACTGTCTCAATGTTTTGCTGTGGGATGTGCCCGACGATTCGGTACGTGAGGCGATCTATCTGTTCGACGAGAAGGTAGTGGTCGCACGATTGTGGGTGATGCCGTTCTTCGATTTTTAGGAGCGGCGTTTTACCTTTTTTGTACCCCCATTGAACGGTTTTGACGTCCACTGAGTAGCCGTCAAGGTGTAGGTCGTCACCATCGTCGCCAGAGTAGCTAACAGTGTCGTCAATGGCGTCGATGTAGTCGGTAGGTCGGTAGTACTTCGCCGCCGCTAACTCCCCGAGAACGCCGCGTAGATGGGCTTCGTGGACGTTGGTGACCGTGCCGTCGCGGAGACTGCGGATCCGTTCGTAGCCAGTACCGGCGCGGCCAGCGGCGACTTCACTTGCGACTTGGAGATCGTCTTCGCTGAGGTTGATCACGGGGCAGAATTCGGCGGGTTCGATTCCGCGTTGCAGTACGTCTTGTATGGCGACTGTTGCCATTCAGTCAGATATATTATATGTATACTGATAAACATATAGCTAAAATGGGTGGGTGTAAAGGCCGCGTACAGGGGCCGCGCAGCGCTCGCGCATCAGACGTATATTCTACCTGACATTAGTATCTCGTGCAATATGGCACGGAATCAAATGACTGGACTCCTCCTCAGCGGCTACGCCGCGATCGAAGGGGTCGCACAGATCGCCTTCGATGAGGGGATCCTGCAATACACTTCGGAGATGCACGACGCTGCGCCCGAACTGGGTGCATTGACGCTCGTAGGCGTGGCATTCGTCTCGCTGAACGATCATTTTGACCTGATCTAGATCCGCGAGCGAACGCGACGCGAGAGTATCGGCGTTAGAACAGCCTCAGACGCACCACATTTTATCACAGGAAAATGGACGGAGAACAGAACGACCCAGAACCAGAACCAGAATCGAACGACGAACAACCCGCCAGCGATGACGGCGAGAAGCGTCTATATCGCACGGTAGGCCCGGATATATCCCGCCGTCGAGTCTTGCAACTTGCAGCGGCGGGTGGAGCGGCTGCTGCGGCCCCACCCGGTGCACAAATAGCCGCCGACAAGCTCGGAGCCAGCGGCCCGATAGGTGAATCGAAAGCCGTCGCTCCCATCGTCGCCGCCGGCGTGATCGCTGGCGCAATGGCCACCGGCGCCGCCGCAAACGAATACTTCAGAAGCAAAGATGGAAGGATAGACGAAGACGAGTTCGAGGAGGCGACGCGTGACTCGGCGCATCAGTCGGTCTACAACGGCGTGGATGGCGAGAAGGGCACCGAGGAGACGCTCGCGAGAGAATACGAAGGGGTAATCGAAGCCCCCGATGAAAGCGGCGTACTCGGGTCATACGTCTGGAGTAAGATCCGCTCCGAGACGTTTAGCCAGCGGCAAGACGATGTCGACCTCGCGGAAGCTCGTGGAGAAGTGCAAGACGTCGCCAGTGAATTCATCAGCGACAGGATTGAGACAATCTTGGAGAGCTGGAACAAGTACTGCCGCGAGATGGAACACGAGCGTTACGTACTCTGGCGGAAAACGCTCGTCGACGATGATTTCAGTGAGGAGGACGTTTACGAGGGTAGTGTCGGGAGGTACTCTGCTTCGGAGGGCTTTGGGAGCGATGTGAGTGAAGACGACATACCTGAGTACTCCGATACCCGATCACAGGTCGAGATCGAACTCCCGGATGGGCGTGAGATGGACGTGGAGGTAGCTTATCTCGGATTTGGGCGACAAAGCGGCAGTAACACCACCCAGTACTCGATCCTCTACGCGCCCGGTAGTGAGGTAGTCGATTACCCCAGTGTCTCCTCTGATTCGCCCAGTGACGACTTCGTCGACGATGATTTCGCACCCTACGAGATAAACGATGACTGGAGTGCTGAAGAGGTCAGTTTCAGCGAAAGTTTCGAGTACGACGATCAGTACAAAATCACGGATCCGTACGACGATGGTGATGGAGATATCCGTATCTACGACACGGATTTCTGGGATGCGATCATCGAGACGATGTGGGACTACCACGACCAAGTAATGGAGGACATCCCGGATTACGTCGAGAAAGTGTTCGACGAGTACGACGCCGGTGACGCCGAAAGCATCGAAATCCTGTCGGGAGACGACCTCGTGCGTGAATATGGAAGCGAAACTCTGGGCCGTAAAGTCGCGGAGTTTATCCAAGGCGGGATGGCCGTGAACGCTGAAGACGTGACCGGTACCGCCCGGATCGAAGACGACGACGGAGAAGAAGAGGGCGTCCTACTCCTTGATCTCGACTCAGATTACCTGAAGTCGTGGGAGTACAGCGTCGAGGATACGTCGTACGACAGTGACGACGAGGAGACGGAGGTAACGCTCACGCTGGACGATCGCAGTATAGACAAACTTGAGGAAGAGCCGACCGAGGACGACGGGTACCTGATGGAGTGGATCGTTGCGGCGGGGGCTGATCCGACAGATGACGACGCGTATGACGATGGGGACGATTGGGCGCGCCTCGAGTTCAGCGATGTCGTCGATGAAGTCGATGAAGTTGACGACCCGTACGCCGGCGATCACGATGTCAAGGGCGAGATTACGGTAACCCTTGACGATGAGGTGGAGAGTGACGATATCGAGGTTTACCGGGACTTCGAGGGCGTGACGACTGTTACACACCTACCGGTTGACGAGGAGATCAGCAGTGACGCCTTCAACAGCGGCGTGATCCTCGAGGAGGACGGCGACGAAGTGGGTGATGCCGCTTTCCTCAACAGCGCGTTTGAGGTCACGGAGATCGACGTGGAGGAGGACGAACTGCCGGAGGATGCACCCGACGATGAACTGCTTTACGAGCGGTTCAGCGAGCGCACGAGCACGCCTGAACGGTCGGATGAGGAGATGGACAGACAGGCCGACGGCGACGCACGTACGCAGGAGCAGTTCGACGACGCGGTCGAAAGCGGGAGCGGGGTCAGTATCCCCGGGAGCGACGAGCTCGAAGACATAGATCGGAAGTGGATCGGTGGGGGTATTGTCGCCCTCATCGCGGCGTGGATCTTCGGTCGGTCTAACTGACCCGGCGACCCCCGCGCCCGCAGCACCTTTCTAGTCAGAATAATTATATGTAAGTAATGCTACCGATGTTACTCAAACTGCTTGCAGGCCCCATTTCGGCGGTTGTGCAGGCGATCCTCGACAGCCTAATGTCGATCCTGATGCTGCTACTCGTCGGTTTCGGAATCGCATTCGTCGTATATGGTTACACACCTGAAGACGTCGTAAATATGGCGATTGAAATGATCCTCGAGGAGGCGGAACGCCGCCTTGTAGACCAGATCGATCCCCGGTGATAGAACAATGATGCGAACACAATCCTACACGGTACACGAGCGTAAGGCGATCCTCATCGTCATCCTCGCAGTCTTCGCTATGGTCGTCGCTGTCGGTCTTATAGCCGTCTCAGCGGCCCCAGTAGCCGCGCAAGAAGATGGGGATGGGAACAGCACGGATCCTGAAGACGACCCCCTCCGCGGCGGTGACGAAGAAGATGAAGAGGATGAAGACGGGGCAGGCGAACCCCCGTCGGATTACCAACGCGAAATCGTCGCTGACGAACTCTACGTCGTTGAGTCAGATCTAGGCGACTCCGAGGCGACGCTCGAAATCTGGTCAAGCGAGGAACGCACCCTCCAAACGCAAGACGTCTCCGTCTTTGCCGCCGGTGAAGACTCCAACTTCGCAATCGAGCCTGAAATGCAAGATGTGGACGCTGGTGAGAGCACGATAACAATCCCGACAACATCATCTGACGAAGCGAACGCAGTAGCCGTCTCGTGGGACGACAATGGCACGCAGCGCGGCACTGTCATCAGCGACTCGGATGGTGGAGACACCAGCATTATACAGGCACTCAGCACCGATATGGCGTTCATCGGTGGATCCGCACTCGCGCTCGTATTCGCGGGATTAGCGGGATACACGGTTAAAAAGCGTGAGACGATCAACGCACCAATCTCGCCCTTCTCCCGGGGTGGTAACCAATGACGGGAGTATTAGATCGCGTCAAACGTAGTGGCGGTCGCACTGTCGCCGGCGTATCCATCTCCCTACTCATCGGCGGTTGGCTGATGGGATGGTACAGCATTCCACCGTGGGTCTGGGATCTAACTTTTGGCGCCCTCTTGATTGGCCCTATCAGCTGGATAGTTGGCACAAAAATCGGAGAACCTGACCAACCCCCACTCGAGCGAGTATTCGAGATCGATACCGAGCGTAAAGTCCTCTGGCCGTGGCTCGTGCCGCAATCCATCTGGGACGCCCGCGAAGAAGTCGACGGTGAAGCCGTCCACTGGCCCAAGAGAGACGTTTGGGAGGTACGCAAACTAGACTGGGACGAAGACAAGTACGAACTGCGAATCTGGTCTTCGTGGCGCGGTGAAGCCAGCGACTCTGAGATCGAAACGCACGACAACGTCGTTCACCGGGTCAGATCCTCGTGGCGTCACAAGGTCAGGCTAGCGAACTACATCTTGAGCAAGTGGACAACGATGGTCGAAGCAGCCGCGCAGGACTACTACGAGAACGAGATGCGTACGCTCGCTGAAAAGGGATCGATGGATACCGGGGTCGTTATGGGCCAAATCGACCGCCAGATAGCCCAAGTGCGCGCAGAGGTCGAGGAACTGGATGACGCAGCGAGCGACGACGAACTGCTCGCCCGGGAGCTAATCGTGGAAATTGGTGAGGATCCAAGCGAGTGGTCGATGTACAACCCACAGGGCGATATGGAAGACGTCGAGGAAGCCGCTGAACAGTTCCGCGGGTTCTCAAATAGTAACAGCAACGGTTCCGCCGGCGACGGCGATGATGACCAATGACGGATAACCCCGGGTACAGCGCGGGCAAGCTAAGAGATATGATCGTCAGGGGAGAGATCGACATCCCAATGCTAGTCGACGCTGGTCTCGTGGATCCCGACACGCAAGACCTGTTACTCCGGATCAAACGCTTCCACCCCGACGGCACCGACAGCGACGACTATCAGCAGATCCTTGAACGCGAAGTCTCCCGGCACACACGCCGCGCCGTCACACAGGGACACACGCCCGCAATGTCGCACCTCAGCGGTCTCACATCGTCGCGGAAGGACGCGACGGGGTACGACCTTGTGATCGATGAGATGCGTCCAGCGGCGCAAATGGGCTTGCTGCGCGGCCCTAAAGGGTCGGGTAAGACGGTCAAAATGGCCGACATCACCCGGATGCTCTGGGAAGAGGTCTTCGAGTGTGACTTGAAAATCATCACGAACGTGCCGTACAAGGGCCTACCCCTCGGCCAGTTGAAGAAGGCCGAACGCCTCGACTACCTCGACCACGGCGGCGACGGCGATACTCACCCGTGGCGAACTGACGCGAACGAGATCGCCGGCACGATTGAGAACGGCGTCTTCACCGAGCAGTGGTCGGAAATCCTCTGGGAGGCCCAGAACGCCGACGTCGACGTACTCTTGAATCTCGACGAAGCCAGTACGAACCTTGCAGGCTACAGCCAGCTCGGAGGAACAGACGCCATCGAGCAAATCGGCCCCGTCATCAACGCCTTGAGAAAGGGTGCTGGAGGCGGCGTGCGGTCGCTCATCGTAGGCCACCAGAACGACGTGGACATCGCCAAGATGATCCGCACACAGGCCGACGTCGTCTTCAGCGCGGCGGGGAAGGTCGATGAAGGTCTCATCGACAAGATGGACGTCTACGCGTCGTGGCAGGACTATCAAAGCGAGGACGCCAAGTACCGCGTACGCGGTATGCAGGATATCCCCGACAGCAGCCCGTTCGCGACGCCCACGAACTACTTCTCGAGCATCCAGATGGACTTGCAGGCTCCCGGAGAGCAGATCCAGCACGGTAGGCTGGTCGACGACTGGGAGCGGTATCAAGACGATGCTGGCGAAGCGGGGAGCGCGTACAGCCTCGACAACCCCCAGTTCAAGCAGGCGGTCGCCTACCTACTCTACAACGCCCACGACTCCACCACGTTCGACGACGTGGCCGCCGCGCTCGGGTATGCTTCCGCAGGCGGAGCGGCGAAGGCAGTATCCGCCGGCGAGCAACTCATCGACTTCTGACCGATTTACACTCTTCCTCACTGGCGTCCACACCGTCAACGTCCCATAATTACCACGCTAAATGCTCCCGGAACTTCGCGTGCGTGCGCTACGCGTGTGTAGTCAGGGTGTCGGTGTAAAGTGTAAACGAGATAATCGCAAGACTGCACGGTGGTGACCTCGTTCAGATTTACACTTCGAGGGTTCTCAGCACCCAGTAGATTTACACTACGCTGCCGTACAGCGATTATACTCGGTCTCGGTCTAGATCCTTACCGTCAAACGCGAAAAGAAGAACTGGAAGTCGATAACGAATACTAAGCTACCGTAACGTTAACGTCCCAATCTTCGTTGATGAATTCGCTCACACGTCCCAGCCGATAGAGAGTCGACGCGTAGTCATCACCAAGCTCTTCAGCGACCTTCTCACGCGCAGATGCCGCCGAAGTCGCGTGAACCACGACGGTGCGGAGGTCGGAATCCTCTAGCAGCCAAACTTCGTCGATGTCGATGTCAGTGTCGTTTTCGTCAGTCATTTTATATTGTCACCCCCGGCAGAATCCGGGGAACGTCCCGTCGATGGAATCGAACCACCGTCTCACGCAAACCAGCACGGGATAGATTGCTTGCCGTCGCGATCCGCGCCTACTCGGGCGCCTCAACTCTGACCCCCATCTCGCCAATCTCGACCGTGTAGCCTCCCGGGAGTCTGATCACGCCAATCTCGACGGTAGTCGTGTGCTCGTCGTCGTGCCGATCAACGCCTGCGGAGACTTCGCGCTCTTCGACGACGTGCTCGCCAACGGGGAGCGGGATACTAACCCGCCGCGCGACACGAACCGGATCGCACCAATCGACATCAACGATCGATCCGCGATGTCGCCTGATGGTGGTGCGCGCTTTGTGGACACGGAGTGCAAGCCCGAGGACGTATTCCGCGTACTCTTCCGGGTCGCTAGACGCGACTTCGGCAAAGGTTGAATCTTCTGTACTGTTCGTCAGGGCTGTCTGCGTACCCATCAATCAACAGTAATACACTTGTAAATTTAAACTAACCGGGTGAGGGGGTTGCATTAACCATCTTAAAACATCTGCTTAACACGTATACCGCTGTTACACACCCCCACGCGCGTAACTCATTTACCTAGTTAAAACATATCAATATTAAGAGGAATGAATAAACACAACAGAAAATTGATGAACGGTCACACACGGCACGACGACGTTCTCACCGCCATCAAAGACCTCGGAGGACGAGCCACAGCATCGATGATCTGCCGACACCCGAAAGTCAGCGACCTATCCGCGTCACGCGTCTACGACCTACTCCGAACCTTGGACGAGCGCGACGAGATCGCCCGAGTCGGGCACGGAGTCTACGACTTAGTCGACGACTCGCACAACGCGGGTGATCAGCGATGACCCGCAATCAAATCGAAGCCTTCGAGAGACAGAATGATATCCTCGTTGACCGTGCCCGACGACTACCGCGACGCCGAATCACAACCCCACGGGCGATCGGTGTAAAAAGTCAAATATATTATATATAACCGTGCAACGATTACACAGCAACGAGTGTGGCGACGAGATCGGCAAAAGCGACGACTACCGCGTGGTACGACACCAAATAACGCACAAACAAGCCGCAAAATACGGATACAGCGCGCTTTCTATCCCGATCGACGGCAACCCCCTCACCGACTCGACACAAACCGTCCCGCTCGAAACCCACTACTGCCGCAACTGCGACGGCCACGACCCACGCTTGCCACCATCCGATACCAAAGATGGGCGGGAGATGACCGGTCACATAGTAGCCCTTACTGGAGCATTGCTATCAAACCACGCCGGAACAGGTGCCGTCGTCGGGCTGACAATCTGTCTCTTAGGCTTCATCCTAATCTGGCAGTCGAACCAGATCGCATACTGGACGGCAAACCCAATCCGACGCGAACAAGTCAAGCGAGATATCCTCAACAACGACTACCTCCGAAGTATGGAAGATCTCCGCAGTGCGTACATCGACGGCGAGATCACACTCACCGACTTCGAGACCAGCGTCGACTCCGTAATGGATCTCGACGAACCGGCAGAGTCGGCGCCGAAAAAAGAACTGCTTCGAGAGCAGCGGTGATCTACTCAATTACCGAGCGGATGCGACTACTGCGGATTCTGAATTTACCTGTCGAGAACGAATATCGTCGCCTCGAATAACCCGACGAGAAGCGCGGAAAGCACCCAAGGGAAGAGGCTGACGGGATCCGGCGCAGCCATCCACCCGACGCCAGCAAGCACCATCCAAGCCATCATCCGCCGCTCTCGGAGCCAATCAACGTGGACAACGCCGAACCGAACCGCCCCGACAAGCAGTAGGGGCAGCTCGAACGCCGCGCAGAAGACGGCCACAATCACCAAAGTCGATACAAGCGTCTCGCTCAACCCAAATGCCGGTGTAGAAGCCTCCGCCGAGTAGGCAACCATACTGCTCATCAACGGGGGAGCAACGGCCACAAGAGCGACCGCTGCCCCCAGCAACGCCAGCACCGTCGAACCCGGCACGGCGAAGAGGAAAAACCGACGCTCCCGCTCGACGAGACCCGGTCTGAGATACCGGTACAATTGGTAGACGGCGAGCGGCAACACCGCGACCCCAGTCACGAGTGACACTATCAGGATGCGCGCGTACCACAACTCCAACGCCCCATACCCGTGCGGTTCGACTCCGCCTCCGGGGAACAAGTGCCGCCACACCGCGTTGAACAGTTGATCCGCAAACGGCGCGACTGCGACCGCAACCGCGACGCCGCCGGCGAACACGACACCCCAACGCGCCACCGCCTCCCGCCAATGCTCGGAAAGCGGCTGTTCATCGTCTAGATCCGCCGGCGCCTCAGGCAGATACCCACGCACGAGCAACGCGACGCCAGACACCCCGGCGACTACCGCCGCAACCAGCAAAACGACGTGCAGAGGCGCCACGAAGGTCTCGACGACGAACAGCACCGCCAACCCCTCACGCCACTTGTCTCGCAGCGAGATCCGGGGAGTTGACGCCCGCCTTACCAACGGCACCGACGCCGGCAACAACATCATCCCAGTTACCACCGCGAAAACCACGAAGAACAGCGACGCGTAAGACCCTACGCGCACCGAAAACTCGACGCCAGCGTCACCGAATCCGGTTGTAAGCGCGGTGAGAACCGACGGCGTTACCAACGCGGCGATCACCCCCGCAACCGCGATACCCACCGACGCACAGGCGAACGCGGCTGCTACCAGCCGTCTATCCACGCCAAACCCATACTTTAAAGCGACATCAGGCCACGCGACCCACGCAGCAACAGGCACAGTCATCAACACGCCGCCGAGAACGGCCAACTGTAACTGGAAGACGAGGAGCTCAACGGGATGCAAGATCGACAATCCATCGGGGGTAACGCTGACAAAACCGCCGTACACCGAGCTGAACGCGGCGGTGAACCCCGCGAGGAAAACTGCCGCGATGTGGACGGATCTAGACCGCAGCGATTGCAAGACGAACAACACGTGGTGTAGCACGCCGTCCTCCCCGACAGTCGGAAGCTCGAACTCCGGCACATCCTCGACGCCACCGACTCGCTCCGCTGAAGACTCGACGTGACGGTCGTCGGAAACAACCCTTGCCACGCCCAATGACAAGCCGTACAATGACGCCATCGGCAGCGCGAAAAGGGCCTGCGAAAGCGGGTCTGGAGGGGTCAACGCCGCCGACAACACCATAATCAAGACCACAGCGTGCCTCCAGTGTTCCACGAGAACGGCATACCGAACCACTCCCGACCGCACGAGCAACGAGACGATCACCGGCAACTGGGCGGCAGCTGATATCCCAACTATTGAAACCAGAACGAAACCCAACCAGTCAGCCACTGTGAACGTCACGGAAACACCCGCAGCAGCCGCGTGATCCGCAAGAAAACCCGACACGAGGGGAATGAACAACACGACGCTGTAAGCCACTGCAACCGTCGACAGAGACACACAAGTGGCTACAATAATCAACCACGTTCGACGCCGGCCACCGTCCTTGACCAACCGCGGGGCTAAATGATAAGCGACGACGGGAAGCGCAGCGAGAAGACCAGCCAGAATCGCGATCCTGACTTGCACACTCAGAACCTCGAACGGTGTCGAGGCGATAATCTCGGCGCCATCCGGAATCAGTTGCTCAGTTAGCAACTGCCAACCTCCGCTCTCCAACCCGAAGAACGCTCCAAGGAACGCGAAAAGAAAGACTAACGCGACGTTACGAATGTTGTCAACAGACTGTTCGACACGACTCCACATCTCATTCTTCCACGGTTTTCTCCAGTTCCTTGATCTCTTGCTCTGCTTCCTTCTGCCCGCGGCGCACTTCCTCCTTCGCTCTCCCGATGTTGCGGGCCAGTTCAGGTATCTTTTTTGCGCCGAACAAAAGGCCGATTACTAATACGATTGCTATGATCTCTGGGCCGCCAAACATTACACCCGTTATTAATACCCGAACACTGATATGTATAACGCCCGACAGGAGTTGCCAGCGACATTGTCGGTGACGATGAAAAAGAAAACGGGAACCTCGGTGAACTACTCGTCGTCGCCGGCGACGGGGACGGCGACCGGCACACCGCTGATTTTCTTTTCCGTAGCGCGGCCAAAGACCTCGTGAACCATCACAACGAAGACCTTCGTATCCAGCACGGTGCCTTCCACCAAATCCTCGATCTCGGCCCACGTGATCTCTAACTCGCGATCCGACTCTGAATCGACGACCGCAAACGAGTCACGATCCGCAACTCGCGGCCCGCGGAGGTAGCCGCCGGCCAACTCGCCCGTGTGCTCCAACCGCCGACGAACGGCGGCGCGGAGGTCGTGAGGTGAGACGTGGTACTCGTCGGCCACCTCATAGATTGCGTTGTCGAGGTCGTCGAGTGCGGCTTCAGCAGCCGCCTGTACTGTATCTGCAACGTCGTGGGATGGTTTTTCCGTCATCCATCAATCCGTTGTCCCGGGGACGACATAAGGGCACCGTCCCGAGGGGTCATCATTTGCCGTCTCTTGGTCGCATCACCCGCGTGCGTAGACTCGTTGAGAAGCATACGTCCACACAGACCCGGCTCACAAGCGATTCTCGGCAATCGTCAAGGTTACGGGAGTGATTGGTCGCGTTTGATGCTGAGAGTCTCTCACGGTCTCGTGTAGACTCTGCAATATTTGTACAAATACAGTATGTGTGTGAGCCTGTCTAAGAATTCTCACACTCTCAGTCATCGATATCGGTCGAAGACACCGCAGTATAATTTGCTCAACCGATCCAGCAGCGTTGACACAAAGAGAGGCAAACTCAGCTATCTGGCGATCGTGTCTGCTACTTCGTGGCCATCCGGCCCTCGGCCGGACCGCCACAGCTTCAACAGGTTGTGCGTCGCCGAAAACAACGACCACTCCGCTTGCGCT